>NZ_JBMIRS010000054.1:0-29978 GCF_049198005.1 Paracidovorax sp. MALMAid1276
GCCTTGCATCCCATCCCGACAAGGCCGCTGCGCGACCCCTGGGAGATCGTAAACACGTTCTAAAGCACCAGTTCTGCGCGCACCGTCTCGAAGGCGGCCAGCGCAGAGGCGCCGTCCAGCCGTTCCAGCCGGGCCAAGGCCTCGGCGTCCTCCACCGTGCTGAATGCCAGGCTGAAGCTCTGGAACCGTCGCCCGGCGAGCGGGCCATGGTGCAGCACTTCCACGCTGACGTGGCGCGGATCGTCGCGGATGCGGTCGATGAGCTTGAGCACCGCCTTCTGCGGGCCTTCAAGCTGCTGGCAAAAGCGTTGCCCGTCAAAGATCAGCAGCCCGGTGATGTCCAGCACGGCATTGGCCTGGCGGGCGCGGGCGGCAATGTCGGCCACCACGCTCAGGGGCTGGCCCGGCGCCAGTGTGCTGACGTAAAGAACCTCGTAGAGGGCTGTGCGGATATCCATATCTGGCCGCCACTGTAGTGTGCGGTCCAGGCAGCGCGCAATGTCAAAAGACACAGGGGTGTCGGCGCGCGGTTCCTGGGGTTGGGAACGACGGCCCCGAGGGGGTGGACGCCGATGGCCCATGCCGTTGCTGGCGGGGCTGCGCACTAGAATTTGCCACCCATGAAAACGCCCGAGCCCGCCGCCGCATGCACGCACACCTGCCACCAGTGCACGCTGCGGCACAGCGGCGCCTTCACGCTGGCCACCCCTGCGCAGCTGGACTTCATCGAAAGCTATCGGCAAGGCGCCGTGGCGGTGCAGGCAGGCCAGGCGCTGGTGCGCGAAGGCCAGGCCAATGCGCAGCTGTTCACGCTGTACACCGGCTGGGCCTTTCGCTTCATGACGCTCAGCGACGGGCGCCGGCAGATCCTGAACTTCGTGCTGCCGGGTGACCTGGTGGGGCTGCAGCAGGAGTTTGGCGAGCTCTCGTCCCACGGCGTGGAGGCATTGACCGACTGCACGCTGTGCGTCTTCCAGCACGACAGCCTGTGGGCGGTGTTCCGCGAACACCCGCGCCTGGGTTATGACGTGACCTGGCTGGCGGCGCACGGCGAAGGCCACCTGGACGAAAACCTGCTGACCACCGGCCGCCGCAACGCCACCGAGCGCGTGGCCATGCTGCTCATGCACCTGCACCGTCGGCTGGACCGCATCGGCCTGGTGGACGCTGACGGCACGGCCGCGTTTCCGTTGACCCAGCAGCACATCGCCGACGCGCTGGGCTTGTCGCTGGTGCACACCAACAAGACCCTGCGCCGCCTGTCGGCCCTGGGCCTGCACGAGCTGAAGAACGGGCGGCTGCGCCTTCTGAACACCCGGGCGCTCGCGCGGATTGCGGAGTACTACAGCCGGCCCCCGCGCCTGCTGCCGCTGCTGTAGGCCGCATAAATCTGATAAAAATATGGCGTAAGCGCTTGATGGATAAGCGCTGATAGCTATCAAAAACATAGCTTTCGAGTGCAGCAAGCACCGCCGATAATCGGGGCCATGCCACATCCCGCATGCAGCCTCCCAGGCCGCGTGCGCCGCAGCCACTCCAGACACAGAGCTTCTTCATGACCCCACTCGACATCCTCATCATGGCGGCCGGCAAGGGCACGCGCATGAAAAGCCGCATTCCCAAAGTGCTGCAGCGCCTGGCCGGGCGGCCGCTGCTGCACCATGTGCTCGACCAGGCGGCGCACCTGCAGGCCCGCAGCGCCATCGTCATCACCGGCCATGGTGCTGCAGAAGTGGAAGCGGCTACCGCAGGCGCAGCAAGCGCTGCAGCCAGTTTTGATCTGAAATTTGTGCGGCAGGAGCCGCAACTGGGCACCGGCCACGCTGTGCAGCAGGCCGTGCCCCATCTGCCTGCCGATGGCATGGCGGTCGTCCTCTCGGGCGATGTGCCCCTGACCCAGGCCGACACCCTGCGTGCCCTGGTGGCGGCCGGCGGCGGCGAAAAGCTTGCGCTGCTCACCGTCACGTTGCCCGACCCCACCGGCTACGGCCGCATCGTGCGCAATGCCGAAGGCGCGGTGCAAGGCATCGTCGAGCACAAGGACGCGAGCGACGCCCAGCGCGCCATCACCGAAATCTACAGCGGCATCATGGCCGTGCCCGCGCGCCTGCTCACGCCCTGGCTGGCGCGGCTGACCAACCACAACGCCCAGGGCGAGTACTACCTCACCGACATCGTCGCCATGGCCGTGGCCGATGGCGTGCCCGTGGTGGCCCACCGCATCAGCGACGCGCTGCAGGTGGCCGGCGTGAACAGCCCGCTGCAGCTGGCCGAGCTGGAGCGCGCCCACCAGTTGCGCCAGGCGCGGGCCCTGATGGAGCAGGGCGTGCGCCTGGCCGACCCGGCGCGGTTCGATGTGCGCGACGATGCCCGCACCGGCGTGCGCGGCGAGCTGCTGTGCGGGCAGGACGTGGAGATCGACGTGAACTGCGTCTTCACCGGCCGCGTGGAGCTGGGCGAAGGCGTGCGCATTGGCGCGAACTGCTGCATTGCCAACGCGCGCGTCGCGGCGGGCGCCGTGATCCACCCGTTCACCCACATCGACGGCGAGCAGGCCGGTGCCACGGTGGGCGAGGGCGCCTTGATCGGCCCCTTTGCCCGCCTGCGCCCGGGCGCACAGCTGGGGCGCGAGGTGCACATCGGCAACTTTGTGGAGGTGAAGAACAGCCAACTCGCCGATGGCGCCAAGGCCAACCACCTGGCCTACCTGGGCGACGCCACGGTGGGCGAGCGCGTGAACTATGGCGCGGGCAGCATCACCGCCAACTACGACGGGGCCAACAAACACCGCACGGTGATCGAGGCCGACGTGCACATCGGCAGCAACTGCGTGCTGGTGGCGCCCGTCACCATCGGGGCGGGCGGCACCGTGGGCGGCGGCAGCACGCTGACCAAGAGCACGCCCCCGGGCGCCCTGACCGTGGCACGCGGCAAGCAGATCACCAAGGAAAACTGGCAACGCCCCGCCAAGCTGCCCAAGGCCCCGTGACGCCTTGCAGAATATCGTGATGGCGCACCCGTCCTCCACCCCGCTGGCAGGTTCGTCGGCTTCTGACGAGGCCACCCACCTGCGCGCCGAACTGGCCCGCAGCCAGCAGCAGGTGGCCGACATGGCCGCCGCGCAGGAGGAGTTTCTGCGCGCCGTGTCGCACGACCTGCGCGCGCCGCTGCGCCATGTCACCGCGTACGGCGCGCTGGTGCGCGAGGTGCTGGGCGACCTGCCGCCCGAAGTGGTGCAGGGCGATCCCGTGCAGGAGGCTTTGGGCTTTCTCGCCACCATGGACCAGTCGGCCCGCCGCATGGGCCAGATGATCGACGGCCTGCAGGCGCTGGTGCGCGTGGGGCGTGCGCCGTTGCACCTGCAGCCCGTGCCGCTGGCTGCGGCGGTGGCGCAGGCGCGCAGCGCGCTGGCCGCGCAGCAGGGCGCGCGTGACGTGGACTGGCAGGTGGCAGAGGGCCTGCCGACGCTGCAGGCCGACCCGGCGCTGCTGCACGAGCTGCTGGTGCAGCTGCTGGGCAATGCGCTCAAGTTCACGCGGCCCGTGGCGCGGGCGCACATCGCCGTGCTGGCCGACGCGGCGGCGCCAGCGGGGGGCGGGGGCTTTGCCGTGCAGGACAACGGGGTGGGTTTTGATCCCGCGCGGGCGTCGGGCCTGTTTGGCGTGTTCCAGCGCCTGCACCGCGAGAACGAATTTGACGGCGTGGGCGCCGGGCTTGCCCTGTGCCGCGCCATTGCGCAGCGGCATGGCGCCGGCATCGGCATCACCGCATCGCCCGCGCCCGACAGCGGCTGCACGGTGCGCGTGGAGTGGCCGGCCGCCGCACTGCGGGGTGCAACGGCGGCATAGGCGCGCGCAGGGCAGAGCGGGCATCGGCCACGGCACGATGACCCGGGCTCGCGCGGGCCTCGTCACACCGCCGGTGCGAGCTCCAGCTCCGCGTGCCAGGCCACCTGGTTGCGGCCCCGATTTTTGGCTGCATACAGCGCCGAGTCGGCGGCGTCGATCCAGGCGCGAAGGTTGCTGTGGCGGTGGTCTGCTGCGGCCACGCCGATGCTGCTGGTGATGCGCAGTCCGGGCAGCTTGCGCAGGCGCACGGCTTCAGCCTGCTCGCGGATGCGTTGGGCAATCGCCATGGCCGCGCTGGCCTGCATGCCGGGTAGGATGATGGCGAACTCGTCGCCACCGTAGCGGCCCGCGCAATCGCCCGCGCGCACGTTGCCGCGTACCACGTGGGCCAGCGCGCGAATCACCTCGTCGCCCACCGTGTGGCCATGCGCGTCATTGATGTGCTTGAAGTGGTCGATGTCCAGCAGCAGCATGCAGGCCGGCTCCCCGCGGGTGTGGTGGCGGCGCAGCGCGGCCTCGGCCTCTTCTTGCCAGTGACCGCGGCCAAACAGGCCCGTCAGCGCGTCCAGGCGCCGCAGCTCGTCCAGTTGCTGGTTCTGTTGCGCCGTCTTGCGGATGAGCCGGTAGCTCACCACACTGACCGAGATGGTGTGCAGCACCATCACCGGCAGGCAGGCCACGATGACGCGCATCGAGGTGTCGGGTGCCCAGTGAAAGCCCGCCAGCATCGCCCCCAACAGCCCGCCCGCCACCATCGCCGGAATGGACCGCGCCCACAGCAGGCGGATGCCCGTGCTGATCTTGTCCACCATGGTCAGCGTGAGCAGCAGCACGCTGGGCAGCAGGTTGAAATGCATCATCGGCACAAAGCTCGCGGCCATGGCCGAGTCGATGAGCAGGTTGCGCGTCTCGGCGCGATAAGGGTCTGCGCTGCGGCGGGTGATGAGGAAGGCCACATGGGGCCAGACAAACGCGGGAAAGACCATCGCCAGCCAGGCATACAGCGACGCCTGCCGCTCCCACAGCACCACGCCCGCCACCATGCCACCCAGCCCCATGCCCAGAATGCGCAAAGGGTAGATCCGGCGAGGCATCTGGCGGCGGCGAGTGGGCATGCGATGACAGGGGGGCGAAAGGGGGCAGGACGATGGCGAGCGCGACGCCCGTGGGGGTGGGGACGGCAGATGGGCTCGTTTCTCTTTGAAGCGTTTGCCGCCCACACCCCGGGTGAGCAAAAGTGGCCGGGAGCTTACCCGTGCATGGCGCGGTAGGCCAGCCGCAAATGGCCGCCCGCGCACCGGCTGTTGGCGGCTTGCGCGCCGCCGTCGCATGCCCGCTGACTCTGAACGGGCGAGCGTCGTAGCAGGTCGCTCAAAAAATGATAGCTGTCAGCGCTTACTGGATAAGCGCTAAAGGCAGTTTTGTATCAAATTTTGCGCGCCGGGTGGCGAAGAAAGCCTTCACATTGCGCACATTGGCGTCGCTGGCAAAAAGCCGCTGCGACACGGCCAGATACCCCGGCATGTCCCGCGTGTGCACCACCAGCACAAAGTCCGGCCCGGGCGACACGCGCCAGCACTGCTGCACGGCCTCGTCGGCCACGGCGCGGGCCTCGAACGCGTCCAGCAGGTCGGTGCCCTGCCGGTCCAGCGACACCTCGACGATGCAGGCCAGACCATGGCCCTGCAGGGCGGCGAGCCGGTCGGGCTGCAGGATGGCCACCTGCCGCTCGATCAGGCCTGCGTCCTGCAGCCGCTTCACGCGGCGCAGGCAGGTGGGGGGCGACACGTGCACCTGCTCGGCCAGCGCCAAGTTGCTTTGGGATGCATCGGTCTGCAGCAGGTCCAGCAGATGAAGATCCACGGTGTCTAGCGTGATGGAATCCATTTTTTATGTAAATAGTTAATAAAAATTTCACCAAGGGATGTGTGTGAAATTTAAATTCAAATTCCCGCGAAATTCAATCACAAATTTATTTGCGGGCTGCCTACCATCGCCGCCATTCCTTCACCCCACCAAGGCAAACACCATGTGCGGCATCGTCGGCGCAGTTTCCACGCGCAACATCGTTCCCATCCTCGTACAGGGCCTGCAGCGGCTGGAGTACCGGGGTTATGACTCGTGCGGCGTGGCCGTGCATGCGTCCAGCCTGGACGCCGCGCGCACCGCCGGCCTGCAGCGCGCCCGCAGCACCGCCCGCGTGGCCGAACTGCTGGAGCAGGTGACCACCGACCACATCGAAGGCGCCACGGGCATCGCCCACACCCGCTGGGCCACCCACGGCGCCCCCGCGGTGCACAACGCCCACCCGCATTTCAGCCACGGCACGGGCGATGTGGGCGGCACACCAGGCCAGAACGAGGGAAGCGACGCGGCCAAACCCGGCCGAGTGGCGCTGGTGCACAACGGCATCATCGAGAACCACGAAGAGCTGCGCCGCACCCTGCAGGCGCGGGGCTACGTGTTTGCCAGCCAGACCGACACCGAAGTCATCGCCCACCTCGTCGACAGCCATTACGACGGCGACCTCTTCAAGGCCGTGCAGGCCGCAGTGGCCGAACTGCACGGCGCCTATGCCATCGCCGTGATCCACAAGGACGAGCCCCACCGCGTGGTGGGCGCGCGCGCGGGCTCGCCGCTGATCCTGGGGGTGGGCGCCGACGCCGCCACGGGCGCAGCGGCCGAGCACTTCCTGGCCAGCGACGCCATGGCCCTGGCCGGCGTCACCGACCAGATCGTGTACCTGGAAGAGGGCGACCTGGTGGACCTGCAACTGGGCCGCTACTGGATCGTGGGCAAGGGCGGCGCATCGCTGAGCCCCGAGCAGCGCCCCGTGCGCACCGTGCATGCCCACAGCGGCGCGGCGGAGCTGGGCCCCTACCGCCACTACATGCAAAAGGAAATCTTCGAGCAGCCCCGCGCCATTGCCGACACGCTCGAAGGTGTGGCGGGCATCGTGCCCGAACTGTTTGACGGCGCCGGCCAGGACGGCCAGCCCGGCGCGGCCGCCTGGCGCGTGTTCAAGGAAATCGACAACGTCCTCATCCTGGCCTGCGGCACCAGCTACTACAGCGGCTGCACCGCCAAATACTGGCTCGAAGACATCGCCGGCATTCCCACCCAGGTGGAAGTGGCCAGCGAATACCGCTACCGCACCAGCGTGCCCAACCCCCGCACCCTGGTCGTCACCATCAGCCAGAGCGGTGAAACCGCCGACACACTGGCCGCGCTGCGCCACGCGCAGTCGCTGGGCATGCAGCACACGCTCACCATCTGCAACGTCGCCACCAGCGCCATGGTGCGCGAATGCAAGCTCGCCTACATCACCCGCGCGGGCGTGGAGATCGGCGTGGCCAGCACCAAGGCCTTCACCACCCAGCTTGCGGGCCTGTTCCTGCTGACCCTGGCGCTGGCCCAAAGCAAAGGCCGCCTGACGGAAGAGCAGGAAGCCGCCCACCTCAAGGCCATGCGCCACCTGCCCGTCGCGCTGCAGGCCGTGCTGGCGCTGGAGCCCCAGCTCATCAGCTGGGCCGGAGACTTCGCGCGCATGGAAAACGCGCTCTTCCTGGGCCGGGGCCTGCACTACCCCATCGCACTGGAAGGCGCCTTGAAGCTCAAGGAAATCAGCTACATCCACGCCGAGGCCTACCCCGCCGGCGAACTCAAGCACGGCCCCCTGGCCCTGGTCACCAGCGCCATGCCCGTGGTCACCGTCGCCCCCAACGATGCCCTGCTCGAAAAGCTCAAGAGCAACATGCAGGAAGTGCGCGCGCGCGGCGGTGTGCTCTACGTGCTGGCCGATGGCGACACCCGCATCGAAAGCGGCGAAGGCCTGCACGTGATCCGCATGCCTGAACACTACGGCCCGCTGAGCCCGCTGCTGCACGTGGTGCCCCTGCAACTGCTGGCCTATCACACCGCCAGCGCACGGGGGACGGACGTGGACAAGCCGCGGAACCTGGCGAAAAGTGTGACGGTGGAGTGAGGGGGCAACCGCGGCTTTTGCCCATGGAAATGGGCGGTGCGGTGGTGTGCTTGGACTGATCGCCGTCTCTTACGGATGAAGTCTCAACGCGCGCCGTGCGAGGGAATGCCGTCCGGAAATCCCTTACGAGACCCTCTTGCACGTCGCACGAAGAATTTTGGGGTGTCGATGTCGAAATCCGGATAGCCGGTGGCGTCTTAAGGTGCCATCCACCGCTGAAAGGAGTTTTCATGGCATCTGACGCTGCTGCGATCTATGCGCTGCACCGGGCCCTCCTGGGGCTGATTCCCTGGTTTCGCGTGAGGGACTGCCTGCCCTTCGCTTCGTTCGGCGGGTGAGCCCGCCCTTCCTCAAGCCGCTTTTGTTCGTCCCTCACATCCATTGAAGAATTCACCATGCAATACATGTTCTTGCTCTACAGCACCCCAGAGGCCGAGCCCACCTATGGCACGCCCGAATTCCAGGCCATGATGGCTGACTTCGCTGCCTTCAGCGAAAAGGCCAAGGCAGATGGCGTTTTTCGTGGCGGAGAAGGCTTGCAAGGCATTGAGACTGCCACCTCCCTCAAAGTGCGCGGCGGCAAGGTCGAGACCATGGACGGCCCGTTCGCCGAAACCCGCGAACACCTGGGCGGTTTCTACGTGCTCGATCTGCCCGACCTGGACACCGCACTGCGCTACGCGGCGCAGATCCCGGTTGCCACCTTCGGCACCGTGGAGGTGCGCCCCTTGTTGAACTACGACCCGGCCAACACCTGATCTGCGGCAGGCGCATGACCACCCCCGCCCAGGGCATCGCAGTCGTCCAGGCGCTGGAGACCGTCTTGCGCCGGGACCGGGGACGGCTGATGGCCGCGCTGACGCATCGGCTCGGGTCGTTCCAGCGCGCCGAAGACGCGCTGCAAGAAGCCAGCCTGTCAGCACTGAGTCACTGGTCACGCGATGGCCTGCCACAGTCACCACCGGGATGGCTGATCAAAGTGGCCTTCCGCAAAGCGCTCGACCAGCTGCGCGCCGAGGGCCGCGACGGCGAGCGCGAAGCGGCTGTACAGCTTGTCAACGAGTTGCTCGGGCAAGACGACCCCGCGCCCATTCCTGACGAGCGGCTTCGCTTGATCTTCACTTGCTGTCACCCTGCGCTGGAGACCAAATCGCGGGTGGCGCTGACCCTGCGAACCGTTTGCGGACTGAACGCCGGCGAAATCGCACGCCTGTTTCTCGATAGCGAAGCCACCATGGGCCAGCGGCTGAGCCGCGCCAAAACCAAGATTGCCAAGTCCGGTATAGCCTATGCCGTGCCGCCACCCGAGCAATGGGACGACCGGCTGCAGGCTGTCCTGACCACCGTCTACCTGATCTTCACCACCGGCTACACCGCTGCACCCGACGAAGCGCGCGATCTGTGCAGCGAAGCACTGTTTCTTGCGCGATTGCTCGATGCGTTATGTCCTGAACAGCCGGAGATCGAAGGGGCGCTCGCCCTGATGCTGCTGACCGATGCCCGCCGGGCGGCGCGGGTCAGTACCTGCGGCGCGACGGTGCCACCCGCCGAACAGGACCGCCGACTCTGGCGCCGCGAAGTAGAGGCAGAGGGGCGGCAAAGGCTGGAGACGGCACTGCGGCGCAAAAGGGCCGGACCGTTCCAGATCAAAGCGGCGATCAGCGCCTGTCAGATGGCCGAACCGGCGCCGGACTGGCCTCAGATTCTTCATCTGTACACGGCGCTGCTACCTCTGGAGCCGACACCGGTGGTGCGTGTCAACCATGCCGTGGCGATGGCCGAGAACGGCCTGCTGGCTGCGGCGTTGGCCACGCTGAACGCGCTGCATGACGCACTGGAAGACTTCCAGCCCTTTCATGCCGCACGTGCTGCCGTGCTCGCCATGGCGGGCCAAACCGAAGGAGCCCGCGTGGCGTACGACCAAGCCATCGCACTGGCGATCCAGGAAAGCGATCGACGGTTTCTGGCAGAACGGGCTGGCCGCCTCTGAGAAAGCCAAATAAAAGCCCAGCCGACGATGGCAGTGAGGATTGGAAGCAGCGCGGCAGGGGGGCATGGGTCGTTGGGCAGCACGCTGGCAACCGTTGATGCCTATCGATTGGTTGCCCCACTGGGAGCAATCTTGCCAATGCCCGTTATGCCGCCGCGCGCAGCTGCTGCGCCGCAGCCACCATGTTGCGCAGCGCGGGCACCACCTCGGTCCACTGGCGGGTCTTGAGGCCGCAGTCCGGGTTCACCCACAGGCGCTCGGCGGGGATGCGTTCGGCGGCCTTTTGCATGAGCTGCACGATGTGGCCCACGCTCGGGATGTTGGGCGAGTGGATGTCGTACACGCCGGGCCCGATTTCGTTGGGGTACTGGAAGTGCTCGAACGCGTCCAGCAACTCCATGTCCGAGCGCGAGGTTTCGATGGTGATCACGTCGGCGTCCATGCGGGCGATGGCATCCAGGATGTCGTTGAACTCCGAATAGCACATGTGCGTGTGGATCTGCGTGTCGTCGCGCACGCCGTTGGCCGTGATGCGGAACGACTCCACGGCCCAGGCCAGGTAGTTCTTCCACTGTGCGCGGCGCAGGGGCAGGCCTTCGCGCAGCGCGGCCTCGTCGATCTGGATCACGCGCACGCCAGCCGCCTCCAGGTCCAGCACCTCCTGGCGGATGGCCAGCGCAAGCTGCTTGCACGATGTGGCGCGCGGCTGGTCGTCGCGCACGAAGGACCAGTTGAGCAGGGTCACCGGGCCGGTGAGCATGCCCTTCAGGGGTTTGCGGGTGAGGGACTGCGCGAAAGTGATCCACTCCACCGTCATGGCGCGCGGGCGGCGGATGTCGCCGAACAGGATGGGCGGCTTCACGCAGCGCGAGCCATAGGATTGCACCCAGCCGAACTGGCTGAACGCATAGCCTTCGAGCTGCTCGCCAAAGTATTCGACCATGTCGTTGCGCTCGGCTTCTCCATGCACCAGCACGTCCAGGCCCAGCGCTTCCTGCTCGCGCACGCTGCGTTCGATTTCGGCACGCATGGCGGCGTGGTAGCCGGCGTCGCCCAGGCGGCCTGCCTTGTATTCGCTGCGTGCGTGGCGGATGTCCGCAGTCTGCGGAAATGAGCCGATGGTGGTGGTGGGGTAGGCGGGCAACTGCAGGTGGGTGGCCTGAAGGGGGGCGCGCTGGGCATAGCTGTTTTGGCGCAAGCCGATGCGCGGCTCCGCGCCGGCCACGGCGGCCTGCACGGCGGGGTTGTGCACCCGCGCAGAGCTGCGGCGAGCGGCCAGCGCGACACGGTTGGCCGCCAGCGCTTCGCTCACGGCGTTGCGGCCTTCATTCAGTGCGCGGCCCAGCACACGCAGCTCGTCCAGCTTTTGCAGCGCAAAGGCCAGCCAGCTTTTCACGTCATCATCCAGCGACTGCTCTTGCGCGAGGTCCACCGGCACGTGCAGCAGCGAGCACGACGGCGCAATCCACAGCCGGTCGCCCAGGCGGTCGGCCAGGGGCTCCAGCCAGTCCAACACGGCGTTCAGATCGGTCTTCCAGATGTTGCGGCCGTTGATGACGCCCAGCGACAGCACCTTGTGCGCGGGCAGCAGATTGAGCAGGGGCGGCACGCCGTCGCGGTCGTTCACCGCGTCAATGTGCAGGCCGGCTACGGGCAGGTTGGCGGCGAGATACGCGTTCTCTTGCAGCTGGCCGAAGTAGGTGGCCAGCAGCAGCTTGACCTTGGCCGTCTTGAGCTGGTGGTAGGCCGTGGTGTAGGCGTACTGCCAGTCGGCGTCCAGCTCGGTCACCAGCGCGGGCTCGTCGATCTGCACCCATTCCACGCCCTGCGCCGCCAGCGTGTCCAGCAGCTTGGTGTAGGCCCCCAGCAGGCGCGGCAGCAGGGCCAGCTTGTCCGATCCGTCCTTGGCCTTGGCGATATGCAGGTAGGTGACGGGGCCGATGAGGACTGGTTTGGCGGGCACGCCCTGCGCGCGGGCCTCGGCCAGCTGCTGCAGCAGGCGGGATGCGTCGGGCTTGAACTGCGTGGCCGCCGTGAGCTCCGGCACGATGTAGTGGTAGTTGGTGTCGAACCACTTGGTCATCTCGCCGGCCGCCACGCCGCCGCAGCAGGCGCCATGGTCTTCCGCGCCCTGGGCCGACCGCCCGCGGGCCACGCGGAAGTAGTTGTCCAGCGCGTCGCCGTGAAAGCCCTGCACGCGCTCGGGCAGGTTGCCCAGGGTGAAGCTCATGTCCAGCACCTGGTCGTAGAAGGCGAAGTCGCCCACGGGCACCCGGTCCAGTCCGTGCTGGTCGGCCCAGTGTTTTTGCCGAAGCTGGGCGCCCAGTGCCTGCAGGGCTTCGCGGGAGGACTCACCCTTCCAGTACGCCTCCAGCGCGAACTTGAGTTCGCGGCGGGCGCCGATGCGGGGAAAGCCGAGGTTGTGCAGGGTGATGGTCATGGATGGATCGCGCTGAAACGGGGTGAATGGATGAACGTCAGGGCGCGATGGTAGGCAGCCATAGCCATGAAGTAAAATGGTCTTATCTCACAGATCAATGAGTTTTACTCATTTGAAAATGCTCGAACGTATTCACCTGGCCATCGTTCAAGAGGTGGAAAAGCAGGGTTCGCTGACCGCCGCGGCCGATGTGCTGTGCGTCACGCAGTCGGCGCTGAGCCACAGCATGAAGAAGCTGGAGCAGCAGCTGGGCACCGACATCTGGCTGCGCGAGGGCCGCAGCCTGCGGCTGACGCAGGCCGGGCAGTACCTGCTGGCCGTGGCGGGCCGCGTGCTGCCGCAGCTGGACCTGGCAGAAAGCCAGCTGCGTCAGTTTGCGCAGGGCGAGCGCGGCACGCTGCGCATTGGCATGGAATGTCACCCGTGCTACCAATGGCTGCTGAAGATCGTCTCGCCCTATCTGGCCGCCTGGTCCGATGTGGATGTGGACGTGAAGCAGAAATTCCAGTTTGGCGGCATCGGTGCGCTGTTCGGGTATGAGATCGACCTGCTCGTCACGCCCGACCCGCTGTACAAGCCCGGCCTGCATTTCGAGCCCGTGTTCGACTACGAACAGGTGCTGGTGGTGGCCAGCGGCCACCCGCTGGCCCAGCAGGCCTACGCCAAGCCCGCACAGCTTGCGCGCGAGACGCTGATCACCTACCCCGTCAGCCCCGAGCGGCTGGACGTGTACACCCAGTTCCTGGCGCCGGCGGGCATTGCGCCGCACCGGCACAAGACCATCGAGACCACGGACATCATGCTGCAGATGGTGGCCAGCGGCCGTGGCGTGGCGGCCCTGCCGCGCTGGCTGGCGCTGGAATATGCCAACAAGATGGATGTGGTGCCCGTGAAGCTCGGCCGCCAGGGCATTGCCAAGCAGATCCACCTGGGCGCAAGGGCGGCCGATGTGGACATCGACTATCTGCGAGCGTTTGTGGAGCTGGCCCGCAGCGCCGCCGTCTGACAGAAACAGAGGCAGTGACAGTGGAGGGGCCGCAAGGGCCTGCGCGCATCGGCGCTTGCCAGGGATCAGCGCCGCGTGGGAATGCGCAGCACCACGATGGCGCCCACGGCGCCAGCGGCCAGCACGGCAGCCTGCGCCAGCGGGCGCCCTGCCAGTCCCCACAGTGCCGACACCGCCACCATCACCGACATGGAGCCCACGGCCAGGGCCTTGGTGCGGGGTGTCAGGCTGCGGTGCGCTTCCCAGTCGCGCACCATGGGGCCGAACAGGCGGTGGGCCAGTAGCCACGCGTGCAAACGTGGTGAGGCTTTGGCAAAACACGCGGCGGCCAGCAGCACAAACGGCGTGGTGGGCAGGCCGGGCAGAAAAATGCCCACCACACCCAGCAGCAGCGACAGGCACCCAGCGGCCGCATACAGCGCCCGCATGCCACGCCGCGTGCGGGACAGTGGCGTGTCGGCGCTGGGGCGCGTATCGGGCAGGTTCGGCATGGCGGGGACCATACCAGACACGCCCGCTGCCCGCCCATTCAGCGGTAGCGCTGCTCCAGCGCATCCCAGTGGGGCTTGCCCACCAGGCGCTGCCGCTCGGCAAACGGCGTGACGAGGCCACTGTCTTCGCGCACTTCCTTCGCGTCGCGCAGCGTGGTCAGCACGTTGTGCATGCCCATCACCGCACCCTGCAACGCCGCGTTGGCATACAGCACGATGCCGTAGCCCAGCTCGCCCAATTGTTGGGCGTTGAAGATCGGCGTCTTGCCGCCAATCACCATGTTCATGAGCTGGGGCTTGCTGGACAGCCGCTGGGGCAGGGCGCGCACTTCTTCGGCCTTTGTCACGGCCTCCACAAACAGGATGTCGGCCCCGGCCTCGGCAAACTTCTGCGCGCGTTCTACCGCAGCTTCAAAGCCGTGGGTGGCCGCCGCGTCGGTGCGCGCCATGATGAGCAAGTCCGAATCGCGCCGCGCGTCCACGGCGGCCTTGATCTTGCTCACGGCCTCTTCGGTGCTGATGACCTCCTTGCCATTGAAGTGCCCGCAACGCTTGGGTGCCACCTGGTCTTCGAGCTGGATGCAGTCGGCCCCGGCGCGCTCCAGCGTGCGCACGGTGTGCACCACGTTCAGCGCGTTGCCAAAGCCGGTGTCGGCGTCCACGATCAGCGGCACCTCCACCGCATCGCGGATGCGGGCCGTGTGCTCGGCAATTTCGCGCAGGCCCATGAAGCCCTGGTCGGGCATGCCGAACCACATGTTGGTGACGCCTGCGCCCGTGACGTAGATGGCCTGGAAGCCGAGGTCGGCGACCACCTTGGCGGACAGGGCGTTGAAGGCGCCGGGCACGATCAGGCCGTTGCGGGCTTCGACGAGTTGCTTGAGTTGTTGGCGGGTAGACATGGTGGATTTATGAATAAAAATGGCCGCCAGCGCTTGATGGTTAAGCGCTGATAGCTATGAAATCAGGAGTGTCTGGCTTGGCATGCAACCACTTGTACCGTTCACGCTGAGCCTGCCGAAACGCCCCGAAGCGCCGCGCAGGGCTTCGACAGGCTCAGCCCGAACGGATTTTTGAAGTTCCGAAATACCGATCCCACAATGTTGTGGGGCTTCAGGCCAGATCGCCTGGCACCCGCACCCAGCCCTCCATCAGGATGCGTGCGCTGCGGCTCATCAAGGCCTTGGTCACCGTCCACTGGCCGTTGACTTGCGCGGCCTCGGCGCCCACGCGCAGCGTGCCGGAGGGGTGGCCAAAGCGCACGGAGCCTGGCACGGCGCCTGGCACGGCGTTGCGCGCGCCGCCGCCCGCAGCCAGGTTCACCAGCGTGCCCGGCACCGCAGCGGCGGTGCCAATGGCCACGGCGGCTGTGCCCATCATGGCGTGGTGCAGCTTGCCCATCGACAGCGCCCGCACCAGCAAGTCCACGTCGCCCGCCTGCACGGCCTTGCCGCTGGATGCGGTGTAGGCCGCAGGCGGCGCCACGAAGGCGATCTTGGGTGTGTGCTGGCGCGTGGCGGCTTCGGCCACGTCTTTGATCAGTCCCATCTTCACGGCGCCCCAGGCGCGGATGGTTTCGAGGCGTACCAAGGCGGCCTGGTCTTCGTTGATGTCGGCTTGCAGCTCGGTGCCGGTGTAGCGCAGGTCGCGGGCGTTGAGGAAGATGGTGGGGATGCCTGCGTTGATGAGCGTGGCCTGGAAGCTGCCGACACCGGGTACTTCGAGCGTATCGACCACATTGCCGGTAGGAAACATGGCGCCGCCTTCACCCCCCCCTTCGTCGGCCGGGTCCAGAAACTCCAGCGCCACCTCGGCGGCCGGGAAGGTCACGCCGTCCAGTTCAAAGTCGCCCGTCTCCTGCACCTGCCCGTCGGTGATGGGCACATGCGCCACGATGGTCTTGCCGATGTTGGCCTGCCAGATGCGCACGGTGCACACGCCGCTGTGCGGAATGCGCGCGGCATCGATCAGCCCCATGTGGATGGCGCACGGCCCCACGGCGGCCGAGAGGTTGCCGCAGTTGCCGCTCCAGTCCACAAACGGTTGGTCGATGGACACCTGGCCAAACAGGTAGTCCACGTCGTGCCCCGGCTGGGTGGCGGGCGCGAGGATCACCACCTTGGACGTGGACGAAGTGGCGCCGCCCATGCCATCGGTCTGCTTGCCATACGGGTCGGGGCTGCCCACCACGCGCAGCAGCAGCGCGTCGCGCGCGGGGCCGGGCTGTCGGGCTGCGACGGGTAGGTCTTCCAGCCGGAAGAACACGCCTTTGCTGGTGCCACCGCGCAGGTAGGTGGCGGGGATTTTGATTTGGGGTTTGCTCATTTTTTGATAGCTGCTTGCGCTTTATGAGAAAGAGCTGGCGGCAGATTTTGCATTGGATTCCAAAAAATCCTGCGCAAACCGCTGCAGCACACCCCCCGCTTCGTACACCGAAACTTCCTCGGCCGTATCCAGCCGGCAAATCACGGGCACTTGCAGCGTCTCGCCACTGCGGCGGTACACCACCAGCGTGAGGGTGGCGCCCGGGGTGCGCTCGCCCAAAACATCGTAGGTTTCGGTGCCATCCAGCCCCAGCGTCAGGCGGGTCACGCCGGGCGTGAACTCCAGCGGCAGCACGCCCATGCCGATCAGGTTGGTGCGGTGGATGTGTTCAAAGCCCTCGGCCACCACCGTCTCCACACCCGCCAGGCGCACGCCCTTGGCGGCCCAGTCGCGACTCGACCCTTGGCCGTAGTCGGCCCCGGCAATGATGAGCAGCGGCTGGCGGCGCTGCAGGTAGGTCTCCATCGCCTCCCACATGCGCACCACGCGGCCCTCGGGTTCGATGCGTGCCAGCGATCCCTTTTGCACCCGGCCATCCACCACCGCCATTTCATTGACGAGCTGCGGATTGGCAAACGTGGCGCGCATGGCGGTGAGGTGGTCGCCCCGGTGGGTGGCGTAGGAGTTGAAGTCCTCCTCGGGCACGCCCATCTTCGCCAGGTACTCGCCCGCCGCGCTGTCGGCCAGGATGGCGTTGGACGGCGACAGGTGGTCGGTGGTGATGTTGTCGCCCAGCAGGGCCAGCGGGCGCATGTTTTTCAGCGTGCGCGGAAAGGCCGCGAGCGCGCCCACGCCTTCGGTGTCCCAATACGGCGGGCGGCGGATGTAGGTGGACTCTGGGCGCCAGTCGTACTGCGGGCTCACGGCTTTGCCGTCGTCGTTGCGGATGGCGAACATGGGCTGGTACACCGCGCGAAAGTGCGCGGGCTTCACGGCCTGGGCCACGATGGCGTCAATCTCTTCATCGCTGGGCCACAGGTCCTTCAGGCGCACGGGCTGGCCGTCCACCACGGCAAAGGCGTCGTTCTCGATGTCAAAGCGCACGGTGCCTGCGAGGGCATAGGCCACCACCAGCGGCGGACTGGCCAGGAAGGCCTGCCTGGCGTACGGATGGATGCGTCCATCAAAGTTGCGGTTACCCGAGAGCACGGCCGTGGCGTACAGGTCGCGGTCGATGATCTCTTGCTGGATGGCGGGGGCCAGCGCGCCGCTCATGCCGTTGCAGGTGGTGCAGGCAAAGGCCACGATGCCAAAGCCCAACGCCTCCAGGTCGGCCAGCAGGCCGGCTTCTTTCAGATACAGCTCCACGGCCTTGGAGCCGGGCGCCAGCGAGGTCTTGACCCAGGGCTTGCGCGCCAGGCCCAGGCGGCGGGCATTGCGCGCCAGCAGGGCTGCGGCGATGACGTTGCGCGGGTTGCTGGTGTTGGTGCAGCTGGTGATGGCCGCGATGATGACGGCGCCATCGGGCATGCGGCCGGGCTCTTGCCCCCACGGGGCGGCAATGCCGCGCTCGGCCAGTGCGGTGGTGGGCAGGCGGCGGTGCGGGTTGCTGGGGCCTGCCATGTTGCGCACCACGGTGCCCAGGTCAAAGCGCAGCACGCGCTCGTACTGCACTTCGCGCAGCGTGTCGGCCCACAGGCCTGCGGCGCGGGCATAGGTCTCCACCAGCCGCACCTGCTCGGGCGCGCGGTCGGTCAGGCGCAGGTACTCGGTGGTCTGCGCATCGATGTAGAACAGCGCGGCGGTGGCACCGTATTCGGGGCACATGTTGCTGATGGTGGCGCGGTCTCCGATGGACAGGCTCTCGGCGCCATCGCCGAAGAATTCCACATAGGCGCCCACAACCTTTTCTTGGCGCAGGAACTCGGTCAGCGCCAGGGCGATGTCGGTGGCGGTGATGCCGGGCTGGCGTTGGCCCGCGAGTTGCACGCCCACGATCTCGGGCAGGCGCATCCAGCTGGCGCGGCCCAGCATCACGTTCTCGGCTTCGAGCCCGCCCACGCCCACAGCGATCACGCCGAGCGCATCCACATGGGGCGTGTGGCTGTCGGTGCCTACGCAGGTGTCGGGGAAGGCCACGCAATCTTGTACGCAGACCACGGGCGACATCTTCTCCAGGTTGATCTGGTGCATGATCCCGTTGCCCGCCGGGATCACCTCCACGTTGGCGAACGCTTTCTTCGTCCACTCGATGAAGTGAAAGCGGTCCTCGTTGCGGCGGTCTTCAATGGCGCGGTTCTTGGCAAAGGCGTCGGGGTCGTCGCCCCCGCACTCCACGGCCAGCGAGTGGTCCACGATGAGCTGCACCGTCACCACCGGGTTCACCGCCGCAGGGTCGCCCCCTTCTTTCGCAATCGCATCGCGCAGGCCCGCCAGGTCCACCAGCGCCGTCTGGCCCAGGATGTCATGGCACACCACACGCACTGGGTACCACGGAAAGTCGATGCTGCGCTGACGTTTGATGAGCTGGCGCAGGTAGGTGGCGAGCTGCGCAGGGTCGGCGCGGCGCACCAGGTTTTCGGCGTGCACGCGGGCGGTGTAGGGCAGCGCGGCCCAGGCGCCGGGCTGCAGCGCATTCACGGCTTCGCGCGCGTCGTAGTGGCTCAGCCCCGTGCCAGCGAGGGGTTTACGGTGGGCGGTGTTCGTCATGTCGCGGGGAAGGTTTTACTATTGTTTTTATAGCGGACAGCGCTTTCTGCTAAAGCGATTCAAGACAAAATGGCTTGAATCCTATATTTGGCGAGCGCTGACCGCTATGAATTGGCTAGCAACGCTGGTCGATGGGCACAAACGCCTGGTCTTCCGGCCCCGTGTAGTGGGCGCTGGGGCGGATGATCTTGTTGTCCGTGCGTTGCTCGATCACGTGCGCCGCCCAGCCGCTGGTGCGGGCGATCACGAACAGCGGCGTGAACATGGCGGTGGGCACGCCCATCATGTGGTAGCTCACGGCGCTGAACCAGTCGAGGTTGGGGAACATTTTTTTCACGTCCCACATCACCGACTCCAGCCGCTCGGCAATGTCGAACATCTTGGTCGATCCGGCCTCTTGCGACAGGCGTTTCGCCACGCCTTTGATGACGACGTTGCGCGGGTCGCTCACGGTGTAGACCGGGTGGCCGAAGCCGATCACCACCTCCTTGGCCTCCACGCGGCGGCGGATGTCGGCCTCGGCCTGCTCGGGGTTGTCGTAGCGCTTCTGGATCTCGAACGCCACTTCGTTCGCTCCGCCGTGCTTGGGGCCGCGCAGCGCGCCAATCGCCCCCGCAATGCTCGAATACATGTCGCTGCCCGTGCCTGCGATCACCCGCGCCGTGAAGGTGCTGGCATTGAATTCGTGCTCGGCATATAGGTTGAGCGAGGTGTGCATGGCGCGCACCCAGCCATCGGGCGGCGGGGTGCCATGCAGCAGGTGCAGAAAGTGGCCGCCGATGGAGTCGTCCTCCGTCTCCACCGCGATGCGGCGGCCCGAGTTGCTGAAGTGGTACCAGTACAGCAGCATGCTGCCCAGGCTGGCCATCAGACGGTCGGCGATGTCGCGCGCGCCAGGCAGGCTGTGGTCGTCCTTCTCGGGCAGGATGCAGCCCAGGGCCGACACGCCGGTGCGCATCACATCCACGGGGTGTGCGCTGGCGGGCAGGCGCTCCAGGGCCTCCTTCACGCTGGCGGGCAGGCCGCGCAGGGCGCGCAGCTTGGTTTTGTAGGCCTTCAGTTCTGCCTGGGTGGGCAGCTTACCGTGCACCAGCAGGTGGGCGATTTCCTCAAACTCGCAGACCTCGGCCATGTCCAGGATGTCGTAGCCACGGTAGTGCAGGTCGTTGCCCGTGCGGCCCACGGTGCACAGGGCGGTGTTGCCGGCGGCGACGCCCGACAGGGCGACGGACTTCTTGGGCTTGAAGAAAGCGGGCGCGGGTGCTGCGGCTTCGGTGGTCGTGCTGCTCATGGGGTGGTCTCCGGTATCAGGTAGGCGATCGTGCAAACAGGACTCTGCGGTGGCATGCGCCGGCCGCACCAGTTCATCAACTCAATCAATGCTGGGGTGTTGCATGATTCGCAATTTACGCAAAATATGCCTCTGCAAACAGGGCTGAAAAGGCGAATTCTTGCGAATGGAAGCCGACGGTTTTGCGAAGTGTGCGAATTTTCTGACGGAGAACCACGATGGCAAAAACATTCATGGGGGTCAAGCTGCGCCGGCTGCGTTCGGAGCGCGGCATGTCGCAAATCGCGCTGGCGCAGGCGCTGGGCATATCACCGAGCTACCTGAACCAGGTGGAACAGAACCAGCGGCCGCTCACGGTGAGCGTGCTGCTCAAGCTCAACCGGGCCCTGGGTGTGGACATCCAGCAGTTTTCGGAAGACGAAGAGGCGCGCCTCATCGCGGGCATGCGCGAAGCGCTGGCAGATGCTGCCGAGCCCGTCTCGCTGCCGGAGCTGCAGGAGGTTGCCAGCCAGATGCCGGCCCTCGGGCGCGCCATCGTGGCCCTCTACCGCCGCAACCTGGAAGCCGCAACGCAGCTGGAAGCTGTGGCGCTGCGCATGGGGGACGACCGGGCGGGTGCCACCGCAGCGCGGGTGATGCCGTTCGAAGCGGTGCGCGACTTCTTTTTTGCCCACCAGAACCACTTCGATGGGCTGGACCGCGCGGCCGAAGCCATGGCTGCCCAAGCAGGCCTGCGGGGGGCGGACCTGGCGGGGTGGCTTGAAGAGCGGCTTCGCAGCCAGCACAAGATCCAGGTTGTGTTGACAGACGCGCCCGAGGGGGGCAAGCGCCAGTACGACCCGCGCTCAAAAACCATCCGGGTCGCGCGCACCCTGGACCCGGGGCAGCGGGCATTCCAGCTGGCGACGCAGCTTGCGTTTCTGGAGCTGGGCGAGATGCTCGACGCATTGACCCAAGCCACCCCGTTCGCCGGCGATGCGCCCACCCTCCAGCTCGCCCGCATCGGCCTCGCCAACTATTTTGCGGGGGCGCTTCTTCTGCCCTATGGCCCGTTCCTTGATGCCGCAGAGGCGCTGCGTTACGACATCGACCTGCTGGGGCAGCGCTTTGGCGTGGGCTTTGAAACGGTGTGCCACCGGCTGAGCACGCTGCAGCGGACCAGTGCGCCGGGTGTGCCGTTTTTCTTTGTTCGGGTGGACCGGGCGGGCAACATCTCCAAGCGCCAGTCGGCCACGCATTTCCACTTCAGCCGCACGGGCGGCACCTGCCCGCTGTGGAACGTGTACGAGGCCTTTGCGCAGCCCGAGCGCATCCTGCCGCAGCTGGCGCGCATGCCCGATCGCCGGGCCTACCTGTGGATCGCGCGCACGGTGACAAGCGGTGCCTCGCGGGGCTACGGTGCGCCGCGCAAGGTGTTTTCCATTGGCCTCGGCTGTGACGTGCGCCACGCCAGCCGGCTGGTCTATGCCAAGGGGTTGGACCTGAGCGACCCGGAGGCTGCCACCCCCATCGGCATGGGGTGCAAGGTCTGCGAGCGCGAGGGCTGCCCGCAGCGTGCCTTTCCGTTTGTGGGCCGCGCGCTGGCGGTGGACGAGAACCAGAGCGGTTTCGCACCGTACGGAGCGGTGGCGATGCCTCCCCCCCGATAGGCGTGCGGGCGGCGCTGGGGCTGTCTCTTCAATAGGTCTCCAGGTGCAGCCGACCCTCGCGCTTGAGGGTGGCGCCCAGCGTGTCCCAGTTGAGCCCGGCATCTTGCGCAATGTCGCGCAGGGCCATCACCACGCCTTCCTCCATGCCCTTGAGTCCGCACACATAGAAGTGGCTGCTGCCGTCGCGCAGCAGGGCCAGCAGGTCGGCCGCGCGCTCGCGCATCAGGTCCTGCACATAGCGCTTGGGCTGCCCCGGCGTGCGTGAGAACGCCAGGTTGATGTCGATGAAGTCCTTGGGCAGGCTTTGCAGCGGGCCGAAGTAGGGCAGCTCCTGCTGGGTGCGCGCGCCGAAGAACAGCATGAGCTTGCCGCCCTCGAACTTGCCGCTGCTGCGCAGACGCCTGCGCCATTCGGTCATCGCGCGCATGGGGGCGCTGCCGGTGCCGGTGCAGATCATCACGATGTGCGAGCGGGGGTGGTTGGGCATGAGGAACGAGCTGCCGAACGGGCCGATCACCTGCACCGTGTCGCCCACCTTCAGGTCGCAGACGTAGTTGGAAGCAATGCCGCGCACGGGGTGGCCGTCGTAGTCCTGCGTCACGCGCTTCACGGTGAGGGCCAGGTTGTTGTAGCCGGGGCGCTCGCCGTTGCGTGGGCTCGCCACCGAGTATTGCCGCGCGTGGTGGGCCTTGCCCAGTGCGTCGGTGCCGGGGGGAACGATGCCGATGGACTGGCCCTCCAGCACCGGAAACGGCATGCTGCCGAAGTCGAGCACCACGTGGTGGGTCTCGCTGTCGAACCCCGCTTCGGTGCAGTTGAAGTTGCCCACCACGGTGGCCGTGGTGGGCCGGGCCGGTGCGAAAAGGTTGGTGTAGGGGTGTGCGGCGGACCAGGGTGGAACCGTGGCGCCGTACTGCGCCGATCGGAAAGGCTGCGTGCCGGGCTCTGCGGCCACGGGCGCTGGCGCGGCCGGTATGGTGGTGCTGGTGTTGCCGGGGGCTGAGCCGTCTGCGCCCCACTGTTCGGGCGGAATTTCAGCCGGCAGTGCCTCCCACCCCAGTTGTTCTTCCACCGAATAGGCGCGGGCCACTGGCAGGGTGCGCCAGTTGTCGATGGAACCCGTGGGGCAGGGTGAGATGCAGGCCATGCAGCCGTTGCACACATCTGCGCGCACCACGTAGTTGTTGTCGTCGTGCGTGATGGCGCCCACCGGGCAGGTCGCCTCGCAGGTGTTGCAGCGGATGCAGATCTCGGGGTCGATCAGGTGCTGCTTCAGGATGCCGTTGTCGATCAGCGTGGTGGTGGTATCCATATTTTTCTTCCAGAAAGTCGCCCAGCACCGCCTGATGCGGTCTCTGAAGCAGGCCTTGGAACTGGCGCGGCCCAAGCCAGTGCCACCGCAGAACCGGCTTTGCCGGGCCGCTGGTGGCGTCCCCCTAAGGGGGAATCCGCGCAGCGGCTCAGGGGGCTCAATTAAAGCGGACGTACTCGAAATCGATGGGCTGGCGGTTGATGCCCATCACCGGGGGCGCGATCCAGCCCGCGAATTTGCCAGGTTCCACCACGCGGCCCATGAGCGAGGCCACAAACGCAAAATCCTCCGGCGTGGGCAGCCATTCGGCCTTGCGCGCGGTCCATTCCGCCTCGCTCACCACCCGCCCGTCGGGTGACATCTTGATGCCCGCCAGCGCGCCGATCTGGCGATTGAAGGCCTTGTGCGGCACCACCAGGCGGTTGGGCACGCCGGCCTTTTCCAGCACCTTGTTCCAGCGGCCCACGCCGGCCATGGAGTCCTTGATGAAGTCGTCGCGCAGCACCTCGTTCAAAGCGTTGAGCATGGGCACTTCCTTTTCGAGCAACTGGCCGTCCTTGACTTCCAGCACCTTGTAGGTCTGGCCCTTGAGGATGTGGTCATCGGTGCGCTTGCCTTCCTCGTAGCGGCCCTTGAGTCCCGAACTGTAGAAGGTGGCGGCATTGCTCGACTGATCGGCACCAAACAGGTCGATGGTCACGCTGTAGTGGAAGTTCAGGTAGCGCTGGATGGTGGGCAGGTCGATGGCGCCCGCTGCGCGTACCTGGGCGGGGTCGTCGGTCTTGA
Source organism: Paracidovorax sp. MALMAid1276 (assembly GCF_049198005.1). NCBI lineage: Bacteria > Pseudomonadati > Pseudomonadota > Betaproteobacteria > Burkholderiales > Comamonadaceae > Paracidovorax > Paracidovorax sp. MALMAid1276. The sequence continues at coordinate 23,773 of NZ_JBMIRS010000054.1, forward strand.
GGTCGTTCATCACCTGCGCGGTGCGCGACAGCACGCGCGAGACACCGCTTTCGCCCACGAACATGTGGTGCGCCTCCTCGGTCAGCATGAACTTGGTGGTGCGTGCCAGCGGGTCGAACGCGCTTTCGGCCAGCGCCGAGAGCTGGAATTTGCCGTCGCGGTCGGTGAAGTAGGTGAACATGAAGAACGCCAGCCAGTCGGGCGTCTTCTCGTTGAAGGCGCCCAGGATGCGCGGGTTGTTCTCGTCGCCCGAGGTGCGCTGCAGCAGGGCCTCAGCCTCTTCGCGGCCGTCGCGGCCGAAGTGCTTGTGCAGCAGGTAGACCATGGCCCACAGGTGGCGGCCCTCTTCCACGTTGATCTGGAACAGGTTGCGCAGGTCGTACATGCTGGGCGCCGTGAGGCCCAGGTGGCGCTGTTGCTCGACCGAGGCGGGCTCGGTGTCGCCCTGGGTCACGATGATGCGGCGCAGGTTGGCGCGGTGCTCGCCGGGCACGTCCTGCCAGGCCTTCTCGCCCTTGTGGTCGCCGAAGTGGATCTCGCGGTTGGCATCACCCGGATTCAAAAAGATGCCCCAGCGGTAGTCGCGCATCTTCACATGGCCGAACTGGGCCCAGCCCTGCGGGTCCACGCTCACGGCGGTGCGCAGGTAGACCTCGTGGTTGGTCGAGCCCTCGGGGCCCACGTCGTCCCACCAGTGGATGAAGTTGGGCTGCCAGCCTTCGAGCGCACGCTGCAGCGTGCGGTCCTCGCTCAGGTTGACGTTGTTGGGGATCTTCTCGCTGTAGTTGATCGTGCTCATCGTTGCTCCTCTGGGATGAAGTCCAAAACTCCGCTCGGCCTGAGTTTGTCGAAGGCTTGTCGCGGGGCTTCGACAGGCTCAGCCTGAACGGTTTAGGGGTAGGGTCAGACGCGGTTCAAATCGAAGCCAGCTTTTTGGCCTGTGCCATAGACCTTGAGCGCGCCCCGGTCGCCCACGGCGTTGGGGCGGTTGAAGATCCAGTTCTGCCAGGCGGTGAGGCGGCCGAAGATGCGTGTGGCCATGTTCTCCTTGCTGGCAAAGCGCAGGTTGGCTTCCAGCCCGGTGAGTGAGTCGGGCGACATGGCGGCGCGCTCTTCGATGGCGATGCGGATTTCGTCGTCCCAGTCGATGTCGTCGGGCGCTGCGGTCACCAGGCCCAGGGCCAGCGCGGCGTCGGCGTCCAGTGGCTTGCCGGCGGCGGCGCGTGCGGCTTCCAGGGGCGATGCCTCTTCGTAGAAGCGGCGCTGCAGGCGGCTCTGGTCGTTGACCATGGGGAAGAAGCCGAAGTTGAATGCGTTGAGCGTGAGCTTGGGCGCGCGCTCCGCATCGTCGGGCAGGGCCAGCATGTAGGCGCGGTCGGCCGCAAAGGCCAGCTCGGCCAGGGTGCCGGCAAAGCACGAGCCCTCCTGCACCACGGCGAACAGGGTGCGCGAGGACACGTCGAGCCGTGCCAAGGTGCGGCGCAGCGCGCCCATCGTTTCGCGCACCAGCCAGTGGTCCAGGTGCGCCAGCATCACGGCATCGCTGGCCAGCACCGCTGCGGCATCGCCCTCGGTCTTGAGCAGCCAGGTGCCGATGTCGAGCTCATTGGTGCGCAGGTTCAGGATGGCATCGTCCAGCTGGCGGGCCAACGCGAGCGGCCACCACGCGGCGCCTGCTGCCTCGATGGCTGGCACATCGGCGGGCTGTGCGGCGGTGGGCGCCTTCACCGTGATCGTGGCGGTGCGGCGGCTGCGGTCGATGTCCACGCGCACATGCTCGTAGCGCAGGCTGTCCGCCGTCTCTTCGCGCTCCACACGGGTCAAGGCCACGCCCTGCGCGGCGGCCGGGCGGGGGCTGCTCTCGGCCAAGCGGGCGGCCGTCTCAGTCACCACGGCGGCAAATTGTGCGGGCTTGGCAATGCGGTCCACCAGGCGCCAGTCCACTGCGCGCTGGCCACGCACGCCTTCTACGCTGGTGCAGAAGATGTCGGCCAGGTCGTGGCGCACGTGGCGCTTGTCGGTGACGCGGGTCAGGCCGCCCGTGCCCGGCAGCACGCCCAGCAGAGGCACCTCGGGCAGCGACACGGCGGACGAGCGGTCGTCCACCAGCACGATCTCGTCGCAGGCGAGCGCCAGCTCATAGCCGCCGCCGGCACACGCGCCGTTCACGGCGGCCACGAATTTCAGGCCGGAGTGTTTGGACGAGTCTTCGATGCCGTTGCGTGTCTCGTTGGTGAACTTGCAGAAATTCACCTTCCACGCATGGCTGGAGACGCCCAGCATGAAGATGTTGGCACCCGAGCAGAAGATGCGGTCGCGGGCGCTGGTGACGATGACCGAGCGCACCTGCGGGTGTTCGAAGCGGATGCGGTTGAGCGCGTCATGCAGCTCGATGTCCACGCCCAGGTCATAGCTGTTGAGCTTGAGCTTGTAGCCAGGGCGGATGCCGCCGTCTTCGGCAATGTCGAGCGACAGGCGCGCCACGGAACCCTCCACGGCGAGCTTCCAGTGGCGGTATTGCGTGGGGTCCGTACGGTAGTCCACGCGGGCGGGGTGGGTGGCGGTCAGGGTCATGGGGCGCTCCAGGCTGCAAACACAGGTTAACAGGAAAAATAGTGCATGTATCGTTGGATTGATGTGCATCATCGTGCATATTTACATGCAAGTCAATGCATGTCCGCAGCGCGTTGCTGTCGCGGCAGGTGCAGGGCGTCAGATGAAGAAGGGGGCGGCCGCCACGCAAGCAGCGCCGCGCCGCCTGTCAGGCGGGCGTGTTCATGGCCGCGCTGACGCGGGCGAGCAGTGTCTGCAGGCTTTGCTCGGGGGTCTGCCCGGAGGTGTCGACCGTGATGTCGGCCTTGGAGTAGAAGGCCGCGCGGCCATCGAGGATGCGGCGCAGGTCGTCCATGGCTTCCTTGCTGGCCGCCATGGGGCGCATGTCGCCCTGGGCCGCCACGCGGCCCATGTGTTCTTCGGGCGCAGCGCGCAGCCACACCGTGGTGCAGTGCGCCAGCAGCTCGTTGAAGGTGGCCGGGTCTGACACGATGCCACCCGGCGTGGCGATCACCACCTCGCTGTGGATCTGCACGACCTCTTCCAGTGCACGGCGCTCGTAGCGGCGATAGGCGGTGGTGCCATAGAGGTCGTGGATCTCGCGCACGCTGCAGCCCGCCAGGGTTTCGATCTCGCGGCTCAGTTCGATGAACGGCAGATCCAGCTGGCGCGCCAGCAGGGGCCCCAGCGTGGATTTGCCCGCACCCCGCAGCCCGACCAGCGCAATCCGGCGGTGGCGCGCGGTGTCGCGTGCGCCGCCGCTCAGCAATTCGTGCAACGCCAGGCGCGCGCGGCGCAGGTCGGCTTCGCTGCGGTGCTCCAGCAGCTCTCGGATCAGCAGCCACTCGGGCGAGCGGGTGGTGAAGTCGCCCAGCAGCTCGGCCAGCGAGCAGTGCAGGGCGGTGGCTACCTGCTGAAGCACCAGGATGGAAGCGTTGCCCGTGCCGTATTCGAGATTGGCCAGATGCCGCTCGGAGACATCGGCGGCCAGGGCCACCGCCTTGCGCGTGAGGCCGCGCTGCGCGCGCAGGTTGCGCACCCTGTCGCCCAACGCCACCAGCATGGGGTTCTTGGCGCCCTCGGCCACGGCTTCAGCCTCCGTGGCGGCGTCGGCTGCTATCAGCGCTCCTGATCCATCCGGTTGATTCATACCCATCCTTGTTCGCTGGGCGCCATTGTCCCGCGTGTGAAAGCATCTGAAAGCCTGCCTGTTGTGACAATACATGCACTATAGTGCTTGACATGCGGTGTTTTCATAACTATGGTTCGTGTGAATGCAACATACTGCACATCTCCTGAATGCACAAGCCGTGCGATCAAGCCCTGTCGATTTTTGCGCGGGGAGTGGCGCGCTATCCGGGCCGCTGTCTTGCGAGCCGCCGCTGACGCCAAGTCGTCGCAGAGGTCACCCATGAATTCACAAGCCGCGTTTCACCAGGCCTTGTCCGAGCTGACCGCGCAGCTTGGCGGCCGCCCGTTGGACGGTGCCCTGGCCGATTGGCTCAATGCCGTCCATGGCCCGCAATCAGACATGTACCGGCGCCTGAAGGCGGGCTGTGTGCGGGGCGTGGACGAAGGGTGGCTGTGCCAGCGCGAGGGCGGTGGTATGCGCTACGGGCGTGTTTTCCGCCCGGAAGACGCGCTCCAGCGCTTCTCGGTGGACGTGGTGGACATGCGCGACATCGCGGGCCCGCACCATACGCACCCGAGTGGCGAGATCGACCTGATCATGCCCCTGGAGGGGGAGGCGTGCTTCGACGGCCACCCTGCCGGCTGGTGCGTCTACGGCCCGGGCACGGCCCACCGCCCGACCGTGACCCAGGGCCGCGCCCTGGTGCTCTACCTCCTGCCCGAGGGCCAGATTCAATTCAGCAGATGAAGCACCCCCTGAGTCGCTTCGCGCCTTCACCCCTCTCTCGACTCGCTGCGCGAGTCGGTAGGGGCCGCCCCCCACTGCGGCTTGGCGGCCCTTGCACGGGGGCACTGGCTTCGGCCGCGCCAGCTTCGTGCGTCGCAAGCGATGCACAACGTGTTGGACAACCGATAACCGCATTCTTCTCCATCTAACTGTATGACCGAACTTCTCTCCAACTACGCCGCCGGCCGCTGGCAGACGGGCACCGGCAACGGCACGCCGCTGTTCGACCCCGTGCTGGGCCATGCACTGGTGCGCGTGGACGCCACCGGGCTCGACCTGGCCGAGGCTTTCCGCTTTGCACGCCAGCAGGGCGGGGCCGCCCTGCGGGCCTTGACCTACCGCGAGCGCGCCGCGCTGCTGGCGGCCATCGTCAAGGTGCTACAGGCCCACCGCGATGCCTACTACGAGATCGCCACGGCCAATGCCGGCACGGTGAAGAACGATTCGGCCGTGGACATCGATGGCGCCATCTTCACCCTGGGCCAGTACGCCAAATGGGGCGATGCCCTGGGCGATGTGCGCGCGCTGCGCGATGGCGATGCCGTGCGCCTGGGCAAGGAGCCGGTGTTCCAGGCGCAGCACCTGTCGGTGCCCACGCAGGGCGTGGCGCTGTGCATCAATGCCTTCAACTTCCCGTCCTGGGGCCTGTGGGAAAAGGCCGCGCCGGCCCTGCTCTCGGGCGTGCCGGTCATCGCCAAGCCCGCCACGGCCACCGCCTGGCTCACGCAGCGCATGGTCCAGGACGTGGTGGAGGCGGGCGTGCTGCCGGCGGGCGCGCTGTCGGTCATCGCCGGCAGCTCGGCCGGGCTCATGGACCAGTTGCAACCCTTCGACGTGGTGTCGTTCACCGGTTCGGCCGAGACGGCGGGCATCATCCGCTCGCACCCTGCTGTGGCCCAGCGCTCGGTGCGCGCCAACATCGAGGCCGACAGCCTCAACAGCGCCGTGCTGCTGCCGGGCGAGGCCCCGGGCAGCGAGGCCTTCAACCTGCTGGTGCGCGAAGTGGTGCGCGAGATGACGGTGAAATCGGGCCAGAAGTGCACGGCGATCCGCCGCATCCTGGTGCCGGCCGCGGTGTACGACGCTGCGGCCGAGGCCATTGGCGCCAAGCTGGCCGGCATCAGCGTGGGCAACCCGCGCAACGACAGTGTGCGCATGGGCGCGCTGGTCAGTCGCGCGCAATTGGCCTCGGTACGCGAGGGCCTGGCCACGCTGCAGGCCCATGCCCAGGTGCTGCACGACGGGCGCGACCAGCCCCTGGTGGATGCCGACCCGGCTGTGGCCGCCTGCATCGGCCCGGTGCTGCTGGGCGCACGCGATGCCGACGCCGCGCAGGCGGTGCACGATGTGGAGGTTTTCGGCCCCGTGGCCACGCTGCTGCCCTACCGCGACAGCGCCCATGCCATTGCCCTCGCCCACCGGGGCCAGGGCTCGCTGGTCACCTCGCTCTATGGCAGCGACGAAGCTGCCCTTGCGCAGACCGCACTGGCCGTGGCAGCCAGCCATGGCCGCGTGCATGTGGTCACGCCCGACGTGGCCCAGGCCCACACCGGCCACGGCAATGTAATGCCCATGTCGCAGCATGGCGGCCCGGGCCGCGCGGGCGGCGGCGCCGAACTGGGCGGCCTGCGCGCGCTCGCTTTCTACCACCAGCGCACGGCCGTGCAGGCCAGCCCCGGCGTGCTGGCCGCGCTGGGCCTCTGAAGTGAAACACCCCCTGAGTCGCTTCGCGCCT
>NZ_JBMIRS010000059.1:0-10254 GCF_049198005.1 Paracidovorax sp. MALMAid1276
CCGCGCCAGTGCTAGCTTTTCGTACCGTCACTTATTGCACTGAAAACGAGGAGACCCCGTAGTGCCTGCCTGGAGGACATCGACTGGCGCGCCAGCCGGGGCCTGAGCCGGGAGGTCATCACCAGTCTGGCCGGCGGGGACTGGCTGCGCCATGGTCACAACGTGCTGCTCACCGGTGCCACCGGTTGCGGCAAGACGTGGCTGGCCTGCGCACTGGGGCAGCAGGCCGCGCGCCTGGGGTTCTCTGTCCTCTACACCCGCGCGCCACGGCTGCTGCAGGAGCTGCACGTGGCCCACGGCGACGGTAGCTTTGGCAAACGGCTGGGGCAACTGGCCCGGCTGGACCTGCTCATCCTGGACGACTTCGGTATCGCACCGATTGCCGCGCACGAGCGAAACGACCTGCTGGAGTTGCTGGACGACCGGGTGGGCACGCGCTCGACGCTCATCACCAGCCAGTTGCCGGTGACGGCCTGGCACGCCTGGCTGGACGAGCCCACGCTGGCCGACGCCATCCTGGACCGCATCGTGCACGGTTCACACAAGATAGCCCTCAAGGGCGAGTCGATGAGAAAGCTCACCAAGACCGCCTGAGCCGCCCGTGCCGAGCACCGTTCCACGCTGATGGCGGACAGTTCGGCTACGATTGCAGCGTCACTCAGGACACCCGCGCAGCGTGTCCGCCATCGCCTGGAACGCTGTCCGCGATGGGAATGGAATCACTGTCCGCCATCAGTGGAATGCGCAGATAAGTCTACTGTTGGTGCGTTCGCTTCTCCTTTCTCAATGACTTCCGGCAGGGCCGTCCTGGGCCGCCTTTTCTGAACGGTCTTGGGTGCTGCGCTGGAATGCTTGAACCGCCAGCTCTCGTTGCCGGTCTCCACGATGTGGCAGTGGTGGGTCAGCCGGTCGAGCAGTGCGGTGGTCATCTTGGCGTCGCCAAATACCTGACTCCATTCCCCGAAGCTGAGGTTGGTGGTGATCAGTACGCTGGTTCTCTCGTAGAGCTTGGAGAGCAGGTGGAACAGCAGCGCTCCACCGGCCTGGCTGAACGGCAGGTAGCCCAGCTCATCCAGGATCACCAGGTCCATGTAGACCAGCCGGTGGGCCAGCTGTCCGGCCTTGCCCTGGCTCTTCTCCAGCTCCAGCGCGTTGACCAGCTCCACGGTCGAGAAGAAGCGCATCTTGGCATAGTCACTCATTTCGTTGCCCATCTGGGACGCTGACGTAACGAAATCTGCGCAGGATTGTTCGTTCATCGCGACCTCCTAGAGATTGCCGCCACCAAGGGTCGAAGGCTAGCTTCCATGGTTGGGTGTAGCTTACGCCCTGGTGGTGGCGGAAATGAAAAAGCCCCGCATTCAGCGGGGCTTGATGGCAACAAACAACAGCGAACGGCTACGCGTCTTCAGGCTTAACGTCCACAATAGTTGCAAACTTGATCTTCTCGTTCGCCGTCAACACACTGACCGAAAGCTGTATGAGTTGGCTCGTTTTGAAGGCATCTCGGACAGTTCCAGCGGCACCGCAGGCGCCAACGCCTGCCATCCGGCCAAGCACTCGGCAAGCCTGGGCTGGGAGATGCCGTCGGCCACGCCGATACGCAGCGGCGGCTGGTAGAGCGCACTCGTTCGGCGCACGGCACACTTGGCGCGCTCGAAGCGAATAAACAGTTTGCGCGTCTCCTGCAGCAACTGGGCGCCCGCCGGGGTCAGCGCCAGGTGGCGCGGCGCGCGGACAAACAGCTTGACGCCCAACTCCGCCTCTAGGTCGCGCACCGCGCGCGACAGCGGTGTCTGGTCGATGTGGATACGCTCTGCCGCGCGGGTGAAATTCAGTTCCTCAGCAACGGCGACGAGGTAGCGCAGGTGCCGCAACTCAATTACTGCAGCCTCGCCGCGCAACTGTTGGACAGTGCGCGGCGAAACAAATGGCAACGGAAATAAAAGTAGCAAGGACGAGTGACAGCTGGCGCGGTGCGGATCATTGTGTTACTCCTTGATGGCTATTGATGACTGCTCGATCGAATCAACCGCCCAGCCAAAGCGCCGGGTGGCAAGTGATGAATAACCCGAAATAGGCCCGCGCGGACAGACATCAGTCCTGTGCTTAAGAAGAGTGATGCACACTGGCGTTGTCGCTGGGCAGAATTCAAAAGGAGATTGATCGACGTCTACTGTCAGCTCAGGAAGCAGCTGCGCACGGTTTGGGCTCGACCTCTTCGGCTCGAAAAACGCTCAGGGGATCGGCGATTGCGCTCGTGCTTCATCGAGAACCGGATGAAAGAGGAGTAGTGTCCTTCGAGCTCGCTGAGCTACCGGATGATCCTGCGGCCGTGGCCAACGATCATGGTATCGACATAGCTTGCACCTGAGCGATCCGCCACACCCGCGAGTGCGGCCTTGCCTTGGCCATCGTCCTGATAGACGACGCCCCAGACCTTCATGCCTGTGATGACGCCGACGTTGACGGCATTTTCGGCTTCCTTCGAAAAACTCGTTCGTACGATGAAGACGAACTTGTTCGTTGGGTCTTTGGTTGCCGGGGCCCCTGATACGGCTCCGATCAGCGGAACCTGGCGCTCATTGACAAGGGCAGAGACGGCCAGGATCCCCGGCGTTCCCATGAATCCGAAGAGGCACAGCACACCCTGATCGAGCATGGCCTTCGCATATCGTACGACCAGAGGTCCCTGTCGAATCTGTCGTCCATCAGTTCAACGCGAATTTTCCTTCCGTGCACGCCCCCGACAACATTCATATCCTCGAATGCGATGCGCGTGCCCTCTCGAAACCCTTAGGCGGTGCTGCCGAGGACGCCCGTCAATGGCAGCGACATACCCAAGACAATCTCGTTTGCGTTGCCAGCCCCAAGGGAAGAGCGCGCAAAGCCTCCAGCGGCAATAGCTGCCACTGCCGCTAGCAGGCGACGGCGCGAACATGCCGCTTGCTCCATGATCACATGAGCCCGTTCAACCGGCTCGCTCAGCAAGTCTGCACCATTTGTGCCCATAGCAGTCTCCTTTGTTAATGGTTCAGCGGGCCATCGGCGATTTGCGCGTGCCGAGCCACGATCGACATCAGGTGCTTGAGTTGGCGGCGCCAGGATTCTTCGTGGCTCGGCGTCCAAGACTCGCTCACGGCGGCCTGCATTGCCTGCACCACCGCCTCGAAATAGCACTCATACATGGACAGAGTCGCGCCATATCCCCGGTGGTCTCCCACTTCCCGCTCGACGATGCCCTCCAGGTACCCCACTTCCTGTGTGCATTCCAGGATCATCGTCCGGGTTTCATTGAACATCCGCCCCGGCCGAGGGCATCGTTCCCGAACAACGCACGGGCGTCTGGCCTGAGTGCAAAGAATCGTTCGTACACCAGCGGCACGAGATCATCGACTCGCTCAGCTGCCAGTTCAAGGGACTCATGGATCGATAGCAAGTCAGACAACTTCATCTCCAAGTCGTTGGCTCGTTTGCCGACCGACGTGCATGGCTGCACGCGGCGGGCGTCAGATCGGCGCGGGCACAGCTAGACCACGGCGACAGGGCTTTCCGCGACGAATGAATCGCTGAAGAACTGCGTCGGCGGCAGTCCTCGCTGATCCTCGAGGGCCGTGCGCACGGCCCGCACCATGGCCGGCGCGCCGCAGGCGTAGACGTCGAAGTCCTGCACCGAGTCGAAGGTCTCCAGCACCGCCTGGTGCACCCGTCCCCGCCGTCCACTCCATGCCATCGCATCAATCGGGGCGCTGATGACGGGTTCATAGCGCAGCGAGGGGCGCTGCCTGAGCCACTTCTTCACCACTTCGGGCGCATACAGGCCAGCGGGCACGCGTGCGCCCCAGAACAGGGTCATCGGCCGCTCGATGCCGCGCTTGATGATGTCATCGATGATGGACTTGACCGGCGCGAAACCCGTTCCACCGGCAATGAACAGCAACGGACGGTCGCTCTCCTCGCGCAGATAGAAGTCGCCGTGCGGGAGTTCGATTTGCAGCACATCGCCCTTGGCCAGATTGGGAACGACGCCTGATGTGAAGCCGCCACCGGGCATATGCCTGATGTGCAGCAGAACACCGTCGTTCTCATGCGGCGCGTTGGCCATCGAGAACGAACGCCGCTGCCCGTCGGGAAGAATGACCTGCAGGTACTGGCCAGCGGCGAAGCGGGCTCGCACGCCTGTCGGAAGCCGCAGGTGGAGGATCGAGACGTCGCTGGCGACGAGCTGGTTGCGGAAGACCGTCGCCGAATAGGTCTTGCGTGCGTCGGGGTCGATGCGGTGCCAGGACCGCGGCGCGATCAGAAGATCGCTGGCCGGCTGGGCGCGGCAGAACAGGTGTTCATCGGGCGCGTTGATCCCGGCCTCATGGCCGCCTCCTCCGGTACCGACCACCAGTTCTCCCGCCAGCACCCTGCCCTTGCAGTTTCCGCAGGCGCCCTTGCGGCAGGAATAAGGCATCTCGATGCCATGTTTGGCCGCCGCGTCCAGCACGGTCTGCCCCGCTTCGGCGTCGAACTTGACGTCCGTGCCGTCGATTCGAATTTCATAGCTCATGGCGCCCTGCCTTTGGTTGTCGCCGGTGCTGCCACATGGCCCAGCATTGCGACGGTTTCGATCATGGCCCGGGCCGAGGCCACGCCTTTTCCGGCAATGTCCATTGCACTGCCGTGACCCACACTGGACAAAAGCACGTCGGCACCGATCGAGATCGCGGAAGCGCGCTGCGGGCTGAGCAGCTTGATCGGGATGTGTCCCTGGTCGTGAAAGATCGCGACGTAGAGATCGTGGGCACGCGAAGCCAGCAGCATGTCCCCGCCCGCCGGCCCCGTGACGTCGAGCCCTTCTGCACGCAGTTGTGCAGCCGCGGGCTCCGTGATGGCACTGTCCTCGGTGCCAAAAAGACCGCCCTCGCCCGCATGGGGATTGATGCCCATCAGCGCAATGCGCGGCGTGTCGATGCCAAGCCGGGCCAGGGCCCGAACGCCCGCATGTGCTGCATCAGCTACAAGCTTGGGCGACAGCCGGCGCAGCGCGTGTTGCACGCTCTCGTGCAGCGTGACATGGACGATTCGCAATCCGCCTCCGATCAGCAACAGGAACACGCTGTCCTCGGGCTGGCCGCACACACGCGCCACCAGCGATGGGTAGCCCGAAAAGACAATGCCAGCCTGTGCGATCGCGGTTTCGTGATGGGGCGCGGCGACCACCGCATCGAACCGTCCGCGCTGCGTGGCCTCGATGGCGCGCGTGGCAGCATCGACGGCAGCAGCGCCCGCCTGGGCGTTGATCTCGCCGGGCCTGAATCCATCCTGCAGGACAGGCGCGGATGGCTCGACTGAGGCCACCGCCAGCGCCTCTCCCAAGCCCAGCATATCGGCGGTGTCGCGAAGAACGTTCGCCGGCCCGAACAGCGTGAGCGCCACGTCATCGCGCCCGGCATAAGCGGCCACCGTCTTGAGCGCGATCTCCGGCCCGATGCCGTTGGGGTCCCCAACGGGAATCGCGATGCGGCTGACGGTTCCTTGTGTCACAGGGGAACGGCCAACAGGGTGTCGAAGCGGCTGCTGTCGCAAACCACGACGCGGCGCTTGAGTTGCAGCTTCTCGCCGTTCAGGTCGAACACATCCTTGTAGAGGCCTGTGGCGTACAGGAAGGTTTCATCGCCCTGGACGATGCGCACGACCAGGAAAGGCGTTTCGCACTCGGCTTCGTTCGCGTCGCTGCGCACAACGTGCGGGAGCCCCACCATGTGGCGGTAGGTCTGACGCTCGTAGACATTGGCATGGCGCAGCGCCGTGATGCGGTCCTCCAGCATGCCCCGGGACGTCGCGTACATCAGCCCGGCCGCAAGGCCCGTGCGGTCGTTCTCCGCGCTGGTCACCCGGTAGTGGCACACATCCGCAAAAAAGCCTGGCCAGCTCTCCAGGTTGTCGCTGTCGATGCAGCGGGTGTAGGACGCATTGAAGTCCAGCAATTGATCGCGCAAACTGAGTTTTTCCATTTCGATTTCCTTCGGTCTTCAAACGCCCATCAGCACGCGGTATTGCTTCCAGAAGCCCCTCACGGCAGCCTCCGTGGCACGCGAACTGCTCGAGGCCGTGCTGTCGCCGCCCATCTCCAGCACCGCCTGTTCGGCCCGCGTGCCTGCAATGCCGCGCTGCACGAAGCCGCCGACGGCGCCGTCCTCCATCGACACGAATCCCGCCGCCCCGATCAGGTTGGCCTGCTTGAGCCGGACTTCGCGCTGCGCCGGCGTGTCGGACACGTAGCCGATGTAGGTCCAGTTCAGATCGGTCTTGTCGATGCCGCGCGGCAGCACCTGGCGGATGGCCAGGCAGTTCTGGATCTGCTGCAACACGAAGCCCGGGAACACCGACAGAATCTGCAGCGTGATGCCGTCATCGAACTCCTTGAAGCCCTGCAGCAGGCTGGGGTCCTTCAACTGGTAGCCGGACTGGTCGGATCGCAGCCCCTGGTCCTTGTAGCCGTCGAAGCCATCCTCGTCGACCTTCGAGTAGCTCACGTGATGAGCACCGGTCTCGCTGACGATGACACCGCCCTCCTGGGACAAGCGATTCAGCCGGAAGGTGGTGAAGAACAGGTGCAACAGACTGGCGTGGTAGGTGTCCTTGACGTTCTCGTAATAGAGCTTCCAGTTGTTGGGAAGCGCCTGGGTGAAGCGCCCGATCACCTCCACCGGACGGCCCAGCACCCGCTCGATGCGCGCGCAGATCTCGTCGCCCAGGTACTCCTCCAGTGGGTCCACGTCGTCGCTAAAGCTGCCGAACACCAGGCCACAGAAGATCGCCACGCGCAGCTTGGTCGGGTGATGGTGGTCCTTGCAGAAACCTTCGGGCATGCCGCCCGCACCGTTGACCCCGCCTTCGAATGCCACGCCCTTGAGGTCGCCCTTGAGGCTGTAGGTCCAGGCGTGGTACACGCACTGGAAGTCCTTGGCGTCCTTGCCCGACTTCTCCAGACAGATCAGGGCGCCGCGGTGAGTGCAACGGTTCTCGAACGCGTAGATTTCGCCATCCGCATCGCGCGCCACGACGACCGGAGTCTCGCCGACGAAGGTCGTCCTGTAGTCCCCGCTTTCGGGGATCTCGTTCTCGAGGCAGAGATAGTTCCAGGTATCGCCGCGGTAGATGTTGCGCTGCTCGTCGGCAAAAACCTGATCGTCGCGGTACACCGCCAACGGGACACGGGTTTCACCTTGAGGAATCCATTGGATAGTCGAAGTCTGCATGTTGAGTCCTTTGAGAGATTGGGTGAGCTGGAAGTGAGGGAGTCAATCGACCGTGATCTTTGCGGCCTTGATCACTTGAGCCCAACGAGCGGTTTCCTCGCGCACGAAGCGATCCATCTGTTGCGGCGTGCTGCCGACGACTCGCGCACCCCGCTTGGCAAAGTTCGCCTGTACGTCGGGCAGCTTCAGGGCATCCACGAAGACACGGTTCAACGCGCGCACCATGTCATTGGGAGTTCCCGGGGGCGCGACCACGGCAAACCAAGTCACCGCCTGCATGGCAGACAACCCTGCTTCCACGAAGGTTGGGACTTCCGGAAGCACCTCGGAGCGCTTCGTGTCAGTGACGGCAAGGATCCGAATCTTGCCGCTGCGGTGCAACGGCATCGACGAAGTGAGGTTGTCGAAGAACACATCGACCTGGCCGCCCAGAAGATCCGTCAGCGCGGGCGCTGTACCCTTGTAGGGCACGTGGATCATCCGTGTACCCGTCAGGGACTCAAACAGCGCTGCTGTCAGATGCGACGTCGAGCCATTGCCCTGCGAGGCAAAGGTGACCTTGTCCGGATGGGCTTTCACATAAGCGAGGAACTCCTGAACCGTCTTGGCGGGAAACGAAGCACTCACCGCAAGGACATTGGGTACCTCGGCCATCACTGTGACGGGCATCAGTTCGTTCGAGTCGTAAGCGAGTTTGGGGTAGAGGCTGCGGTTGATCGCAAGCGGGCCGGGTGGCGAAGCCAGCAGCGTGAAACCGTCGGGTTTAGCCTTGGCCACCTGATCGGCGCCGATGTTCCCTCCCGCACCTGGCCGGTTCTCCACCACGACCCCTTTCGGGAAGTGCGGTCGAATTTTCTCGGCCAGGATGCGCGGCAAGGCGTCGGCCGTGCCGCCCGCGGGGAACGGAACGACCAAGAGCAACGGCGCAGCGTTCAGGTCCGCTGCCTTGGTGTGCCAACAGATGGCAACCGCTGACAACAGGATTGCGAGGCGAAGTATCGGCTTGGTAGAAATTTGCATGTTGAGTCCAAGAAAAATGTGAGCGAGATGCTGAGAGGGGTACGGCTTTGCTCAGACCCCGAGGTACTCGGCCAGTCGGTCGGGTTGCGAACGCATTTGTTCGCCGGTGCCTTCGAGCACAACCCGCCCCTTGACCAGGATCAACCTCGTAGTGCGGATAGGGGTTGTCGAGGGCGTCCTCGGCATAAGGGTCGAAGTCGGAAATCGGCGCATCGACGCGGGACGGCTCGTGGGAAAGCGCGGTTGTCATGGGCATGCCTTGTCTCGTGGCTATAGAAATCTGAAAGGGGCTACACCGCCCTCTTGTGCAAGTGGTCAAAGCTTAAGAGCTGCCTTGCATTGGGTCAACGATTTCGCGTATAAAGTGCGGATACCGTACTTTATGTTTGTCTTCACCAATCCCCGAGATAGAAGGATCACGATGGAAATCGAAGAGAAGGAATACGTGATGGGTCTCGAGAAAGGGCTCGCGATCATCGAAGCCTTCGGACAGCGCAAAGGGCCAATGACGCTCACGCAGGCCGCAGAAATCACCGGCCATACGAAGGCGTCGGTGCGGCGCTGTCTGCTGACGTTGTGCAAGCTCGGGTATGCGGCGCAGGTGGGAAGGCAGTTTCAGCTGGCCCCTCGCACACTGCGTCTTGGCCATGCCTACGTCAGCTCGGACCCATTGACGAAAATCGCGCAGCCGATTCTGGAGATGACTAGCGAACGCACCAAGGAGTCGGCTTCGGTGGCCGTGCTCGATTCGCAGGATGCGGTGTTCGTCGCTCGCTCAACGCACCGCCGCAGCCTATCCAGCGGGCTGGGCGTCGGTGCACGGCTGCCCGCTTATTGCAGCGCCACTGGCCGCGTGTTGTTGTCTGCACTTCCTAAGACCGACGTGGAGTTCCTTCTCAACCGCATGTCACGCCCGGCCTTTACCCCACGCACCCTCACGAACATCCGGGACATCCTGCGCGAGATACAGGTAGTGCACACGCAAGGCTATGCGATCAGCGACGAAGAACTCGAGATTGGTCTGCGCTCGATCGCGGTGCCCATCCGCAACGCAGCGGGCGAGATGATCGCGGCGCTGAGCCTATCGGTCTCAACCAGCCGCATGACGCGAGCATCCATTGTCGAGAAACTGCTACCGGAACTCGAAACGGCCCGGAGAAACTTTGCAACGTTGCTGTAAATCGACCACATGCCACTCAGCTGCCGCCAACAACAATACGAAATCGACATCGCCTCCGAGATCAAACGCGATCTGCCGTCCGGTAGTGAGCCTGGAAGTCGACATTGTCCACGGGCGAGCAGCATCGGCAAGTTCTAGCCGATGCACTGCGGTCAGATGCCGATACCGCGCCGGTGACCGAGCTGCCAAGTGACCGACTGTCCGCGCACAATCGCCGACACCTGCAGCCCTAGACGTTGTTCGATCACGGGTTTCCACGGCACCAAATGAAAGCCCATGCCGTCATCAAGTATGGCAAAGTGGCCGCTGGCGAGCTGGATGGACTGGCGGTAGACGCCGCTGACGCGTTGCCCGTCCTGCACCGGGTGCCAGGCCTTGCCGATCTGCTGCTGTAGGCTCTGGCCCACCGAGGCCAGTTCGCGATCGCGCAGGGTAGCTAGCAGGTTGCGTGCCAGAATGATGCGCTGACCCCAGGGCTCGGCCAGCCCCTGCCCGGCCAGGAAATCCACACGCTGGTCCATGGCCTCGCGCACCTGCGCACCAAAGCCCTGGCCGGTTGGTTGTAGGCCTTTGGCGCCATCCGCCACCAGGCCGCGGTCCAGCCAGGTCGCACCCATCGCCTTGATCTGTTGTTCAACGGACAGGTGCGAACGCAGTTCGATAGAGTGTCCTGCGACCTTCTGCGCATCGTGCTGCCTGGCCTTCTGGGGGTCTCCTCGTTTTCAGTGCAATAAGTGACGGTACGCAAAGCTAGCACTGGCGCGGGGGTGGTCTGGGTAGACCGTTGATTTCATTGACTTTCCT
>NZ_JBMIRS010000067.1:0-9986 GCF_049198005.1 Paracidovorax sp. MALMAid1276
CACCCCGGCTCCCGCCCTTGAACAAAGCATGCGGTACGGCGTGGAGAACGAGGGTCAATGCCCCGGCTTCGACAGGCTCAGCCCGAACGGGTGGGGTGGCGCCCCGGCTTCGACAAGCTCAGCCCGAACGGGTGGGGTGGCGCTCCGGCTTCGACAGGCTCAGCCCGAACGGGTGGGGTGTCGCCCCGGCGGCGACACGCTCAGCCCGAACGGTCTTGGGGAGATCGCGCTCAGTCCAACGGGTGGAGGCGGCACCAAGGCTTCGCGAAAAGCCCAAGCCCAACAGGTGCAAAAACGACTCGCCATGGCCGCTCAGCCCGCACGCGACGACGACTGTCCGGACCTCATCACCCCCCGGCCCATGGCGCTACCGATCCTGGCGCCGCGTGCAGCCCACCACAACTGCAGCGCAGGCCCGTACAGAATGAGCCCCAGCGCCCCCGCAATCAACGGCAGGGCGGCAAACACCCATCCGGTCAGAAGCTCGCCCCCCAGGGCCACCCCGACCACCAAGGCCACTGCCGGGTTCACGAACGAATAGCTGCCGGCCAGCGCGGACGGGGTGTTCTGCAGCAGCCACAGATACGCATTGAGCGCGACGAGGGTGCCAAACACCAGCAGATAGACCCATGCCGCCCACGACCGGGCGCTGACCTGGCCCAGGGCCGAGAGCGGCTCGAACCACAGCGCCACCACCAACCCCATCGCGCCGCCGGTCAACCATTGCGCGGCCGACGCCATGGCGGGTGCGGGCAATGAGAGCTTGCGCGAGGCATAAGAGCCCACGCTCCAGCACAGTGGCGCAGCAAAGGCCAGCAGCGCGCCGATCCATGTGGCCGAAAAGTCGCCTTCCAGCGCCAGCAGCAAAGCCCCCGCAACGCCCAGCGCCAGTCCCATCCAGCTGGTGAAGGGCACGCGCTCGCCACCCCAGCGCGACCACAGGGCGAGCCACATGGGCATGGTGGTGACCACCGTGGCCATGAGCCCCGATCCAATGCCCAGCTTCTGCGCAAAGCCCATCAGGTTCATGGCCAGGAACACCATGCAGCCCCCCACCACCGCCGCGTTGCGCCACTGCCGCGCCGTGGGCAAGGCGTGGCCCTGCCACAGTGCGATCAGCAGCATCACGCCGCCCGCACACAGAAAGCGGATGGCATTCATGAGCAGGGGCGGCATGGTCTGCACCGCGATGCCAATGGCGAAATAGGTGGTGCCCCAGACGATGTAGACCAGCAGCAGCGCCAGCGCCACCGCCCAGTTGCGCCGCGACCGGGCTTGCGCATTGAAAATTGCCAGCATATTCTTCACCTGACCGAATAATTTATGGAAACCGCAAGGTTTTCGTAATTTTTACCAAAATCCAGCCGCCATGCAAGCAAATATTCAGACAGATGAGATGGATGCCAGAATTATTTCGGCATTGGGCGGTGATGGGCGGCGTTCGTACGCCGATGTGGGCGCCGAAGTGGGGCTGTCCACCGCTGCCGTGCACGAGCGCGTGAAGAAGCTGCTGGACAAGGGTGTGATCCGGCGGTTCTCGATCAGCGTGGACCCGGAGCGCGTGGGGCTGAACTTCACCGCGTTCGTGGCCATCCGCAACGACGGCGGCATCCACTGCCGTGACGTGGCGCCCCGGCTGCGCGCCATGCCCCAGGTGGAAGAGCTGCACAGCGTGGCGGGCGAATACGATTTTCTGGCCAAGATACGCACCACCCACGCCCGCGCGCTGGAGGACGTGATCTACGAGATCAAGGCCATTGCGGGCGTGGCCCGCACCACCAGCACCGTGGTGCTGAACACCGAGTTTGAAGACCGGCCGCTGGACCTGGGCTGGGTGCATGGCGACAAGGGCGGGTGAGCCGCAGGCCGCCCGTGCCAACCCGGCAACCCATCACCCCACCAGCCACCCAGCCAGCAACAAGCCGACAACAGCAACAACACGACAGAACGACCGCCGCCATGCCCTCTTCCACGCCTGCCGCCGCGCATCGCTACGCAGTGTCCTACGCGCCGAACCCGGGCAGCCTGGGCTGGCTGGCGGGCAGCCACTGGCTCGGCCGCTGTGCCGCACTGCTGCAGCCCTTGCAGCAGCTTGCGATTGACGGTGTGGCGGACCACACCCTGCAACAGTTGACGGCCGAACCGCGCCGCCGGGGGTGGCAGGCACCGCTGCAGCCGCCGTTTGCACTGGCTGAGGGCGCCGACTGGATGGCTCTGCACTCCACGGTGCAGCGGCTGGCACACAGCCTTGCGCCCTGTGCGCTGCCTCCGTTGCACGTCGAGCGCCTGGGCGACTTTCTGGCCCTGGTGCCTGCTGCCCGCCATGCGGCACACACGGACATGGCACACGCCGCGTCAGAATGCCGCACGCAGCTGCAGCCGCTGGTGGCCGATGCGCCGTGCGCTGGCGACACGGCGCAGCCCGTGGGCGGCTTCCGCTTTCATCTGCCGCTCACCGGCAGCCTCGCGCAGGTGGATTCAGCCACCCAGGCCCGCGTGCTCGACGCGGCGCAAGACTTTTTTGCCGACCTGCCCACGCGGACCTTCCACAGCCTGGCCCTGTTCGCCGAACCGACCCCGGGAGCGGACTTCGTGCTGCTGGACCACCTGGAGCTGGGCGGGCGGGACATCGGCCTGCGGCTCTACCCTCACTGCTAAATCGATTCCTGCCATGGCCCCAGTCACCATCTATCACAACCCCCGATGCGGCACCTCGCGCAACACGCTGGCCATGATCCGCAACAGCGGCATCGAGCCGGACGTCATCGAGTACCTGACATCGCCGCCCGACCGGGCCACCCTCACCGCCCTGATCGCCGCGACCGGCCTGCCGGTGCGGGACGTGGTTCGCGTGAAGGAAACCCTGTTCACCGAGCTGGGCCTGAACGCTCCGGGCACCACCGACGAGCAGCTCATCGACGCCATGCTGGCCCACCCCGTTCTCATCAACCGCCCCATCGTCGTCACCCCGCTGGGCACGCGGCTGTGCCGCCCGTCCGAGCAGGTGCTGGACATCCTGCCCATCCCGCAGCTGGGCGCGTTGGCCAAGGAAGACGGCCAACCGGTGGTCGACGCGCAGGGCCGCCGCGTGTAGGGCTGCGCGGCAGAAGGCGCATCGGCAGCTGCGCGCGATAAACCGGTCTCGCGCGTTTCGCTTCGATGCCTTCTACCGCGCAGACTCCCAGGCAAATGCCTCAGGGACGCTCGAAGGCCGCGCGCGCTGCAAGCGCCTTCGCACGCGAATGGCAGCCCTCCAGATGGTCGTTGACCAGGCCCATCGCCTGCATGAAGGCGTACACCGTGGTCGGGCCCACAAAACTCCAGCCGCGCTTTTTCAGGTCCTTGGACATGGCGACGGACGCGGGCGACGTGGACAGCGTGCGCGCCACCTCGCGCGTGATGCGCTCGGGCCGGTCGTGCGGGGCAGGCTCGTAGCGCCAGGCATAGTGCGCGAGCGAGCCGAATTCGCTGCGCAGCTCCAACACGCGGCGGGCGTTGTTGATGGTGGATTCGATCTTGCCCCGGTGGCGCACGATGGCGGCATCCTGCACCAGCCGCTCCACGTCGGCAGGGCCGAAGGCCGCGACCTGCTCGGGATCGAAATTTGCAAACGCCGCGCGAAAGCCCTCGCGCTTGTTCAGGATGGTGAGCCAGCTCAGGCCCGACTGAAACCCCTCCAGGCAGATCTTCTCGAAGAGCCGGCGGTCGTCTGCCACCGGAAACCCCCACTCGGTGTCGTGGTAGTGCCGGTACAGCGGGGAGGCCTGGCACCAGGTGCACCGCGGGGTGGCGGCTTCATCGGCAAACAGGCCTTCGGGCAGGGCGGCAGCGTGCGCAGCAGGTTCTCGGGTCATGCGGCGCATTCTAGGGATGCTGACAACCCGACCTAAACTGCCGCATGCGCCACCGATTTCTTCGCCTGCGGCCCCCGGCCGCCCTGCTGCTCAGCCTGGTCCTCGCGGGCTGCGCCGGCACCACCGGCCCTTCCAGCACGCTGGGCTATTACTGGCAATCGCTGCGCGGGCATATGGACCTGATGCAGGCCGCAGAGCCCATCGACCGCTGGATCGCACGCGAGGACATCTCGCCCGGCCTGCGCGAGCGGCTGCGGCTCGCGCAACGCGCCCGGGCCTTCGCAGTGGCAGAGCTGGGCCTGCCCGACAACGCCAGCTATCGCCGCTATGCCGACCTGAAGCGCCCGGCCGCCGTTTGGAACGTGGTGGCGGCACCGCCTTTTTCGCTCACCCTGCACACCTGGTGCTTTCCGGTGACGGGCTGCATCGGCTATCGCGGCTATTTCACCGAGGCCGACGCCCGCGCCGAAGCGGCCGCGCTGGCGGCGCAGGGCCTGGAGGTGGATGTGTACGGCGTGCCTGCGTATTCCACGCTGGGCTACATGAACTGGGCGGGGGGCGACCCGCTGTTGTCCACCTTCATTGGCTGGCCGGAGGGCGAGTTCGTGCGGCTGCTGTTCCACGAACTCGCCCACCAGGTGGTCTATGCGCAGAACGACACGCTGTTCAACGAATCCTTCGCCACGGCCGTGGAGCGCATCGGCAGCGCGCGCTGGCTGGCCACCGAGGCCACCCCAGCCGCGCGGGAGGCCTTCGCCGTGAGCGAGGCGCGCCGCAGCGCGTTTCGGTCGCTGACACGCGCCGCGCGCGCCCGCCTGGCGAAAATTTATGAACAAAATTCGGCTTCAGCGCTTGGTGAACAAGCCTTGATAGCTATGAAAAACAGAGCAATGCAAACCTTTCGCGACGACTATGCCGCGCTTCGGGCGCACTGGCTGGCGCCGCCGGGCGGCGCCGCGCCGCTGGCCACCACGGCCCAGGTGGCGGGGTATGACCGCTGGGTGGCCGAGGCCAACAACGCCAGCTTTGCCGCGCAGGCGGCGTATGACGAACTGGTGCCCGCGTTCGAGGCCCTGTTCGAGCGCGAAGCCCGCGACTGGCCCCGGTTTTATGATGCAGTGCGCCGGCTGACCCGCCTGCCCCTGCCCGAGCGCCACGACACGCTGCGGGCCCTGCTGGCGCCCAAGAATTCCTGAGGAGACCCCCGCACATGCCCGACATCCACATCCACCGCGAGCACGCCCTGGGCTTTGCGCAGGCCCGCAAGATCGCCTTCTCATGGGCCGAGCAGGCCGAGGCCAAGTTCGACATGGAGTGCACCTACGAGGAAGGCGACACCGAGGACACGCTGTATTTCACGCGCTCGGGCGTCAAGGGCACGCTGCTGGTGGACGCACGCCAGTTCGAGATGAAGGCGCAGCTGGGTTTTTTGTTCGGCGCATTCAAGGACCGCATCGAGGCCGAGATCGGCGAGCAGCTCGACGCCCTGCTCAGCCCCCCCAAGCCGGCGGCCCGCAAGGCGGCGGGGGCGAAAGCCGCTGCACCGGTGGCCGCCCCGGCAGCTGTGCCGGCACCTGCGCCGGCCGCGGGCAAGAAGCCGTCCAAGCCCGCGACCACCAAGCCGTCACCCAAGGCCAAAAAGGCCTGAGCGTGCCAGAAGTTGTGACGCAGGCCGCCCCATGACTGCATCTGCCCCGCCGGCCCCGGCCGGCCCCCCCGCCTTCGACACCCTTTCGGCGCTGCTGCACACCCGCCACAGCTGCCGCGCCTTTCTGCCCGAGCCGCTGCCGCGCGCCACCATCGAGCAGGTGCTGGCCACGGCGCAGCGCACGGCATCGTGGTGCAATGCGCAGCCCTGGCAGCTCACCATCGCCAGCGGCGCCACGCTGGCGCGCCTGCGCGCGGCCCTGGCCGCCGCCGTGCCCGCCACCCCGCCCGCGCCCGACCTGCCCTGGCCGCGCGAGTACCGGGGCATGTACCAGGACCGCCGCCGCGAATGTGGGTTTGGCCTGTATGACGCGGTGGGCATCGCGCGCGGCGACCGCGCGGCGTCCGCGCAGCAGGTAGCGCTCAACTTCACCATGTTCGGCGCACCGCACGTGGCCATTGTCAGCAGCGACGAGGCACTGGGCGTGTATGGCGCGGTGGACTGCGGCGCCTACGTGGGCAACTTCATGCTGGCCGCCCACAGCCTGGGCATCGGCTCCATCGCGCAGGCGGCGCTCGCGGCCTACCCGGCCGTGTTGCGCGACGTGCTGGGCATCGGCACCGACCGCAGCATCGTGTGCGCCATCTCCTTCGGCCGGGCAGACCCGCAGCACCCGGCCAACCGCTTTCGCACCACCCGGGCCGACGTGGCGCAGGCCGTGCAATGGAGGGACTAGCCGTGTCCGCCCCGCTGCTCTCTGGCGCCGTGTCCACCGCAGCTGCAGCTTCAGCCGCAGCCTCAGCCTCAGCCTCAGCCTCAGCCACTGACACGGCCATTCCTGCCGATGTTCCCGCCGCCGTGCGCATCAGCGAGGTCGGCCCGCGCGATGGCCTGCAGTCGGTGAAGGCCACCATGCCCACGCAGGCCAAGCTGCGCTGGATCGACGCACTGGTGGCCGCCGGGCTGTGCGAGATCGAGGTCGGCTCGTTCGTGCCCGCGCAGCGGCTGCCCCAGATGGCGGACGTGGCCGACGTGGTGCGCCACGCGCTCACCCACCCCGGCATCACCGTGATGGCACTGGCCCCCAACCTGCGCGGGGCACAGGCCGCTGTGGCCGCCGGAGTGCACAAGCTCACGCTGCCGGTGTCGGCCAGTGCCGCGCATTCGCTGGCCAACGTGCGCAAGACGCGCGAAGCCATGGTGGAGGAAGTGCGCGCCGTCGTCCGGCTGCGCGACGCCGAGGCCCCCGGCATGCTGGTGGAGGTGGGACTGTCCACCGCCTTTGGATGCACGCTGCAGGGCGCGGTGCCGGAGGACGATGTGATCTGGCTGGCCGCCCTGTGCGCCGAGGCGGGGGCCGACGAGGTGGGCCTGTCGGACACCACCGGCATGGCCAACCCGGCGCAGGTGCGCCGCCTCTTCACGCGCCTGCGTGCCGAGCTGGGCGACAAGGCCGGCGCCGCCCACATGCACAACACGCGCGGCCTGGGCCTCGCGAACTGCCTGGCCGCGTATGACGTGGGCGTGCGCACCTTCGATGCCTCCCTGGGCGGACTGGGCGGCTGCCCCTACGCACCCGGCGCGTCCGGCAACGTGGTGACGGAAGACCTGGTGTTCATGTTCGAGGCCATGGGCATCGCCACGGGTGTGAACCTGCCCCGCCTGATGGCCGCGCGCGCGCCGCTGCAGGCGGGGCTACCGGGTGAGCCGATCTACGGCATGACGCCCGAGGCCGGCCTGCCCAAGGGGTGGACCCCGGGTTGACGCAACTGCAGCGCAAAGAAAAAGAAAAAGGCGACCGAGGTCGCCTTTTTCTTGGATGGGTCACCGCCGCATCAGCTGAGCGACGCGATCAGGTCCACATACTGCTGCTTGGCCTCGTCGGCGCCGGTGCCCTTGAGCTTTTCCCACGCGTCCCACTTGGCGCGGCCCACCATGTCGGAGAAGCTGGGCTTCTTCTCGGTGTTGTCGCCGGCCGTGGCCTGCTTGTACAGCGCATAGATCTTGAGCAGCGTGGCATTGTCGGGGCGCTCGCTGAGGTTCTTGGAATTGGCCACAGCGGCTTCGAAGGTGGCGTTCAGATCGGCCATGTCGGGGTGCTCCTTGGGTTCGAATGGGGAGGGAAAAAACGGTGTCGGCAAGGGTTTGCGGCGTTGTATCTTACGGGCTAGGCCCAGCCTGCCTGGGCCCAATCCATAGAGGCAAGCCCCCAAAAATCAAACAACAGGTGTACATCCGATGGTGACCCGCATACCCGCTCCCGGCGCTTCTGCCGCAGGGGCCACCGCCAGCCGACTGCGCAAGGTGGGCGCACAGGCCCCCGACGCGGCGCGCAAGGCCGCCAGCATGGTTCAGAAGAATGTGCGCCGCGCGGCCACGGGCATGCTCGGTCTGTCGGGCGAACGCATGAGCAAGGTCGACACCGCCTGGCTGCGCATGGATTCCGCCAGCAATCTCATGATGATCAACGGCGTGTGGACGCTGTCGCCGGGCATTGGCTGGGAGGCCCTGTGCGAGCGCGTGCAGCAGCGCCTGCTGCAATACCCCCGGTTTCGCCAGCGCGTGGTGGAGGACGCGGCAGGCGCCACCTGGGTGGAAGACCGGGGCTTCGACATTGCCGCCCACGTCCTGCGCGAAACACTGCCGCGCAAGGCCGGCCAGAGCATGCAGCGCGCGCTGCAGGACCGGGTGGGCGAGCTCGCCATGCAGCCGCTGGACGGGCGCCGCCCCCTGTGGCAGTTGCACCTGATCGAGAACTTCGTCGGCGATGACGGCCAGAAGGGCAGCGCGCTCATCGTGCGCATCCACCACTGCATTGCCGACGGGATCGCGCTCATCTCGGTGACCATGTCGCTGGTGGACGGCGGGGCCGAGCCCCCTCGGCGCCAGCGCAGCCCGCGCGATCAGGCCGCCACGGCCGAGGACTGGATCGCCGATGCGCTCATCAAGCCCTTCACCGGCCTCACGGTGAAGGCACTCGACCTGGCGGGCGACAGCGCGGCGAGGTCGCTGCAGATGCTGGGCGACCCCGAGAAGGCCATGCACAACGGGCTGGCGGGCACCATGGACATGGCCAGGATGGCCTACCAGTTCATGAGCGATGCCGCCGCGCTGGCGCTGATGCCCGACGACTCGCCCACGCGCCTGAAGGGCCAGCCCGGCAGCGCCAAGCGCGTGGCCTGGTGCCCCCCGATCCCCCTGGACGACGTCAAGGCCATCGGCCGCGCGCTCAACTGCTCCATCAACGACGTGCTGCTGTCGTGCGTGGCGGGCGCCATCGGCGGCTACCTGCGCAGCCAGGGCGACGACCCCACGGGCCAGGAGATCCGGGCCATGATCCCGGTGAACCTGCGGCCCATGGAGGAGGCGTGGAAGCTGGGCAACCGGTTCGGCCTGGTGCCGCTGGTGCTGCCCATCGGCGTGGCCAACCCCATCGAGCGCGTGTACGAGGTGCGCAAGCGCATGGCCGCGCTCAAGGGCAGCACGCAGCCCATCCTGGCGTTCGCCATGCTGGCCGTGGCGGGCCTGATGGTGAAACCCGCCCAGGATGCGCTGCTGAACCTGTTTGGCCGCAAGACCACGGCCGTGATGACCAACGTGCCAGGCCCCAAGGAGGCACTCACGCTGTGCGGCGCGCGTGTCACGCAGTGCATGTTCTGGGTGCCGCAATCGGGCGACATCGGCCTGGGCGTGTCCATCCTGAGCTATGGCGGCGGCGTGCAGTTTGGTGTGATCACCGACACCACCCTGTGCCCCGAACCGCAGCAGATCATCGACGCCTTTGCGCCAGAGTTCGAGCAGCTCTCGCTGCTCACGCTGATGCTGCCATGGGGCGATTGACAGCCGGGGCGCTGCGGGCCGCACGGCCACGCGCACCGCGCAGATGGGCAGCCGCCGTGCTGCTGTGCTGCACCGGCGCTGCGCACGCGGCGGTGGAGGAGGACTCCACGCACCGGCCCTACCCGGTGCAGGTGCGCCCGGGCGAAAGCCTGCGCGCGGCACTCCACGCCGCCACGCCCATCTCCGTGGGCGGCCAGCGCTTCCATGGCTACACCCGCTGGGACGTGCGCTGGAGCTTCCGCTGGTGGCGTGAGGCATCGGGCCGCTGCGCGATCACCGAGGTCACGACCCGGCTGCGCACCGAGGTGCAGTTGCCCGAGCTGCGCGGGGCCGGCGCGGCGCAGCAGGCGGCCTTCGACCGCTATCTGACAGCCTTGTCGCAGCATGAGCAAGGCCACGTGCAGATCGGGCGCGACGCGGCGCAGGCCATCGACCAAGCCCTGCGCCAGATGCCGGCGGCGCCCGACTGCGCCACGCTGGAGCGCGACGCCAACGCCGTGGCGCAGCGCTTGCTGCGGGACCATGTGGAGCGCGAGAAGCAATACGACGTGCGCACCCGCCACGGCGCCTCGCAGGGGGCTCGCCTCGACTGAGCCGCCAGCTCCACTGCGCGCGCCGCGCCCTAAGAACGTGTTTACGATCTC
>NZ_JBMIRS010000070.1:0-7056 GCF_049198005.1 Paracidovorax sp. MALMAid1276
GGGCGCCCTTTGCCAGCAGCCCTTCGACAGGCTCAGGGCGAACGGGTCTGTCTGAGATAAGTACCTGATCAGGCACTTTTTATACCGATTTCAGACTGCGGTGGGCGTGCCGGGCACCGTGATGGCGTCCAGCGGCCAGCGCGGTTTCACATCGAAGGCGTAGTCGGTGTTGGCCTCTTGCTGCCCGGCCTGCAGCCGCATGGCAGCGGCCATGGCAATCATGGCGCCGTTGTCGGTGCACAGGTGCAGCTCGGGGTAGTGCACGCGCACCTTGTTCTGCGCACAGGCGGCGTTGAGCTGGGCACGCAGCAGCCGGTTGGCGCCCACGCCGCCGGCCACCACCACGCGCTTCAGGCCCGTCTGCTTCAGTGCCGCCAGGGTCTTCTTCACCAGCACCTCGACGATGGCGGCCTCGGTGCTCGCGGCCAGGTCGGCCTTGCGGGCTTCCAGCTCGTCGCCCAGCTTCTTGGCCTGCGTGAGCACGGCCGTCTTGAGGCCTGCGAATGAAAAATCGAGATCGCCGCTGTGCAGCAGCGGGCGCGGCAGCTTGAAGGCCGTGGCGCTGCCCTGCTCGGCCAGGCGCGACAGCGCGGGCCCGCCGGGATAGCCCAGACCCATGAGCTTGGCGGATTTGTCGAAGGCTTCGCCCGCAGCGTCGTCAATGGTTTCGCCCAGGATCTCGTAGCGGCCCACGCCGTCCACCCGCATCAGCTGGGTGTGGCCGCCGGACACAAGCAGCGCCACAAACGGGAACTCCGGCGGATCGGCGCTGAGGAAGGGCGAGAGCAAATGCCCTTCGAGGTGGTGTACGCCCAGCACGGGCTTGCCCAGGGCGGCGCCCAGCGCGCAGGCTACGCCGGCCCCCACCAGCAGCGCGCCGGCGAGGCCGGGCCCGCGCGTGTACGCCACCACGTCCACCTCGCGCAATGCATGGCCGGAGTCGGCCAGCACCTGGGTGGCCAGCGGCAGCACGCGGCGGATGTGGTCGCGGCTGGCCAGCTCGGGCACCACGCCGCCATAGGCCTGGTGCATGTCGATCTGGCTGTGCAGCGCGTGCGACAGCAAGGTGGGCACGGCGCCATCGCCGGTGCTGCGCACCAGCGCCACGCCCGTTTCGTCGCACGAGGATTCAATGCCCAGTATCAGCAAACTCATGCCCCGAGTGTAAAACCCAGGGCCCGGGAGCCTGCCCCGCGCGGTTACCAGCGGTCGGAGCGCATGCGCAGCTCCCACGTTCCGGCGCGCAGCTCGTACACGCCCACGGCGCCATAGCGCTGCTCGCCCTTCTCGTCCCAGGTCATGGTGCCGATCACCGGCGCATAGCCGTTGATGCTGTGCATGGCCTTGGTGATGTCCTTGGGGTCGGCCGACTTGGCCTTCTGGATCGCGGCCGAAAGCACATAGGTGCTGTCGTAGCTGTAATGCCCGCCATAGGCCGGCGGCTTCTTGTAGGCGGCGATGTACTTTTCGAGGAAGGGCTTGCCGGTGGTGAATTCCTTGGCCTCCAGCACGGGCGAGGTGGCGTAGATGCCGGCGACCATGCCCATGGCCTTGGTCATGTCGGTGGTCTTGATGGTGTCGCCGCCCAGCAGGCTGACCTTGGTGTGGTCCACCTTGCGCAGCGCCTCCAGCAGCGCCAGGGCCTGGAAGTCATTCAGCGTGGAGACGATCACCTCGACATTGGCGGCCTTGAGCTCGGCCGCCAGCGCGTCGAACGCCACCGTCTTGTCGTCGAACGACTTGCGCACCACCACCTCTTTCTTCTCGGCCTTGAGCTGCTCGGCGGCTCCGTCGGCCAGGCCCTTGCCATAGGGCGTGCCGTCGTCCAGCGCGGCATAGCGCGCGGCACCCAGCTGGGTGGCGGCAAACGAGCCAATGGCGCGCGCCTGCAGCGTGTCGTTGGCCACCATGCGGAAGGTGGTGGGAAAGCCCAGCTGCGTGAACTTGGGGTTGGTGGAGATGGCGATCTGCGCGATGTCCTTGGCGGCATACACCGCGGCCGTGTCGATGCTCACGCCCGAGTTCAGGTGGCCGATCACCGCGACCACGCCGGCATCCACCAGCTGCTGGGCCACGGTCTTGCCCGTGGCGGAATCGGCCTTGTCGTCCACCGACACCACTTCCAGCGTCACTTTCTTGCCATCCACGCTGTAGCCGCCCTTGTTCAGTTCGGCCACTGCCAGGTTCACGCCATTGAGCAGGTCTTGCCCCAGCCCGCCCAGCGGGCCGCTCAGCGGCTGCGCCACGCCGATCTTGATGGTGTCGGGCACCTTGCCGCAGCCGGACAGGAAAGCGGCCGCAGCGATGGCCGCGAGGGCCAGGCTGGCCGAGAACCGGCGCCGGTCGATGTGCTTGTTCATGCAGAAAACTCCAAAGAGGTATGTCAAAGTGACCGGATGTATATGCGAGCCGCCAACCCAGCGCCTAGCGGGTATGCCCTGCCGCGTATCAAACTATTAGCAAGTTTCAGGCCCCTCAAGTCCGCAGACCGCCCCTGCCGCACCGCTCGGGGGGGCGTGCACCGGTTCGATGCACCACTTTGTGGCGTAAAAATTGCTTATGCTCGGGGCATGAATGAGGCTTTGCGCATCGTGGTGGTGGCCCCGGACCTGGCGGTGACCGACCCTGACGACGAACACGCCCTGCTGCAGGCAGAGCGGTCGCGTGCGCTGCGCATCGGCCTGCTGGAAAACAACTTCAACCTGGTGGCCACGCTGCCCGCCGACGTGTTCCTGAGCGAGCGGCTGGCCCAGCTGCAGCCCGACCTCATCATCGTGGACGCCGAGAGCGAAGCGCGCGATGCGCTCGAACACGTGGTGATGGCCACGCGCAACGAGCGCCGGCCCATCGTCATGTTCACCAACGACGAAGACACATCGCACGTGAAGGACGCGGTGGCGGCGGGCGTGTCGGCCTACATCGTGGCGGGCCTGGCCCCGCAGCGCATCCGGCCCATCCTGGACGTGGCGATGGCGCGCTTTCAGCACGAGCAGGCGCTGCGCGCCGAGCTGGCGGACGCGAAGACGGAGCTCAAGGACCGCAAGACCATCGACCGCGCCAAAGGCCTGCTCATGCAGCGCCAGGGCCTGACCGAACAGGCCGCCTACGAGAAGCTGCGCAAGACCGCCATGGACAAGGGCCTGAAGCTGGTGGATGTGGCGCAGCGCATGCTGGATGTGGCGGATCTGCTGGGGTAGGCAGGTCGCATCCCCCTGAGGTGCTTCGCACCTTCCCCCTTCTCTCGAATCGCTGCGCGATTCGGGAAGGGGACGCAGCCCTCGCTGCGGGGCGGCCCTTGCTCGGCTGCCCTCGCCTGGGCTGCGTCCAGTTTGACCGCCCTCTCCCTGATGGTGCGCCGCACAAAGGCAGTGCAAATCCAGCACAAGCAGAACGGCAACAGTGATTTTCTAACCAAATAGTGCCACAGCGCTTATCCATCAAGCGATTGAAGCTATCAAAAACGTAGCGATTGGTGCGCCATCGTGGCGCAAACGAAGCTGGCACGCTGCTTGCAATAGAGGTTGCAAGACCAATGACGGTCCCATCTCGCAGCACCGACCCAATGGCGGGCCGGTGCCAGGCAAGGCCTACGGGCCGTTGCCATGGACAAAGGCGTCCCTCTCTGACACCGCAGTTGCCCCGTGCAGCCCGGCAGGAGAGGACGCCTTTTTTGTTTTCAACGCTACGAGGAACCGCACCATGACCGATCTTCTGAAAACCAGTCTCAACCGACGCTCCGTATTGCAGGCCGCTACCGTGGGCGCCGTGGGCATCAGCCCGGCGCTGCGCGCACTGGTGCACGCCCAGGGCTCCGACGCCCCCGAGAAGAAGGAGGTCAAGATCGGCTTCATCCCGCTGACCGACTGCGCCAGCGTGGTCATGGCCTCGGTGCTGGGCTTCGACAAGAAATACGGCGTCACCATCATCCCCACCAAGGAAGCCTCCTGGGCCGGTGTGCGCGACAAGCTGGTGAACGGCGAACTGGACTTTGCCCACGTGCTGTACGGCCTGGTCTATGGCGTGCACATGGGCACGGCCGGCCCGAAGAAGGACATGGCCGTGCTGATGAGCCTGAACAACAACGGCCAGGCCATCTCCCTGTCCAAGGCCCTGGCCGACAAGGGCGCGGTCGACGGCCCGTCGCTCGCCAAGCTGATGGCCAGCGAAAAGCGGGAATACACCTTCGCCGGCACCTTCCCCACCGGCACCCACGCGATGTGGATGCACTACTGGCTGGCGGCCGCCGGCATCAACCCCATCTCGGGCGCCAAGCTCATCACCGTGCCGCCACCACAGATGGTGGCCAACATGCGCGTGGGCAACATGGACGGCTTCTGCGTGGGCGAGCCCTGGAACCACCGCGCCATCATGGACGGCATCGGCATCACGGCCAACACCACCCAGGACATCTGGAAGGACCACCCCGAGAAGGTGCTGGGCACCACGGCCGAGTTCACCAAGAAGTACCCCAACACCACGCGCGCCGTGATGATGGCCGTGCTGGAGGCCAGCCAGTGGATCGACGCCGGCCTGTCCAACAAGATGAAGATGGCCGAGACGGTGGCGCAGAAGGCCTACATCAACACCAGCGTGGACGCGATCAACCAGCGCATCCTGGGCCGCTACCAGAACGGCCTGGGCAAGACCTGGGACGACCCCAACCACATGAAGTTCTTCAACGACGGCGCGGTGAACTTCCCCTACCTGTCCGACGGCATGTGGTTCCTGACCCAGCACAAGCGCTGGGGCCTGATCAAGGACCACCCCGACTACCTGGGCATCGCCAAGCAGATCAACCAGATCGACCTGTACAAGTCGGTCGCCAGCGCCATGAAGATCAGCGTGCCCAAGGATGTGATGCGCACCAGCAAGCTGATCGATGGCGTGGTGTGGGACGGCAAGGACCCCGCCAAGTACGCCGACGGTTTCAAGATCAAAGCCTGAAACCCCAAAGCCCCAAAGCCCCACCCGTTGAAACCAGGAGGACACCATGGTCAGTGCCGTCTTTCACGCCCCGATGGATGCCGCCGCAAAGGCGTCGGTTGCTACAAATAACGTAGCTAGCAGCGCTTTGCCATCAAGCGCAAAAGTCAAAAAAGACTCTCAAACCGCAGTGGCTGCGCCCGCCCCGCGCCCCGCACGCGACTGGGCCGCGCTGTCGCGCAGCTTCTGGATGGCCGTGCTGCCGCCCCTGTGCGGCCTGGGTCTGCTCATCGGGCTGTGGGCCGTGGTGTCCACCACCACGGGCGGCAGCATCCCGAGCCCGAAGGACACCTGGGTGCAGGCGCTCGACGTGTTCAGCAACCCCTTCTACCGCAACGGCCCGAACGACCAGGGCGTGGGCTGGAACGTGCTGATGAGCCTGCAGCGCGTGGCCATCGGCTTCGGCATGGCGGCGCTGGTGGGCATTCCGGCCGGGTTCGTCATCGGGCGGTTTGCGTTCCTCTCGCGCATGTTCAACCCGCTGATCAGCCTGCTGCGGCCCGTGTCGCCCCTGGCCTGGCTGCCCATCGGCCTCTTGGTGTTCAAGGGCGCCAACCCCGCCGCCATCTGGACCATCTTCATCTGCTCCATCTGGCCGATGATCATCAACACCGCCGTGGGCGTGCAGCGCGTGCCGCAGGACTACATGAACGTGGCCCGCGTGCTGAACCTGTCGGAGTGGAAGATCGCCACCAAGATCCTGTTCCCCGCCGTGCTGCCTTACATGCTGACCGGCGTGCGCCTGGCCGTGGGCACCGCGTGGCTCGTGATCGTGGCCGCCGAGATGCTGACCGGCGGCGTGGGCATCGGCTTCTGGGTGTGGGACGAGTGGAACAACCTCAACGTGAAGAACATCATCATCGCGATCTTCGTGATCGGCATCGTGGGCCTGGCGCTGGAGATGGCGCTCATCAAGCTGGCCACGGCGTTCACGTTCGAAGAGGTCAAGGCCTGACACCCCCCTGCGCCGCACGGCGGCCGCAGCGACAGCACCACCAACACCACCATCACCACGGGCCCGGCCATGCCGGTGCCCGGTGGCCCTCGGCACACACCAGGAGTTCCTCATGCATACCTCTCTCACCACCAAGTTCATCGAGATCCACGGCGTCGAGCAGACCTTCAAGACGGCCAAGGGCCTGTTCCCCGCGCTGCGGGACATCAACCTGACGATTGCCAAGGGCGAATTCGTGGCGCTCATCGGCCACTCGGGCTGCGGCAAGTCCACGCTGCTGAACCTGATTGCGGGCCTCACCACGCCCACCAACGGCGCGCTGCTGTGCGCCAACAAGGAAATCAACGGCCCCGGCCCCGAGCGTGCCGTGGTGTTCCAGAACCACTCGCTGCTGCCCTGGCTGACCTGCTTCGACAACATCTACCTGGCTGTGGAGCGCGTGTTTGGCGGCAAGGAGTCCAAGGCCCAGCTCAAGGCGCGCACCGACGCGGCCCTGGCCCTGGTGGGCCTCACGCACGCCGGGCAAAAGCGGCCCGGCGAAATCTCGGGCGGCATGAAGCAGCGCGTGGGCATTGCCCGCGCCCTGTCGATGGAACCCCAGGTGCTGCTGATGGACGAGCCCTTTGGCGCCCTCGACGCCTTGACCCGCGCCAAGCTGCAGGACGAGCTGCTGGAGATCGTGGCGCGCACGCAAAGCACCGTGGTCATGGTCACGCACGACGTGGACGAGGCCGTGCTGCTGTCCGACAAGATCGTGATGATGACCAACGGCCCGGCCGCCACCATCGGCGAAGTGTTGGCCGTCGACCTGCCCCGCCCCCGCAAGCGCGTGGAGCTGGCCGAAGACCCGCAGTACGTGCACTACCGCAAGGCGGTGATCGACTTCCTCTACACGCGCCAGGGGCACGTCGAAAAGGCGGCTTGAGCAACTGGGCTCCAGGCCCGACAACACGGCAAAACAAAAGGGCTCTGACCAGATCGGTCAGAGCCCTTGCTCTTTTGCGTCCTCGGCGCACGGCCGTAGCACGCGCGCGATCCAAGGCCAGTGCCCCCGCGCAAGGGCCGCCCCGCCGCGCCGGGGGCGTCCCCCTTCCCGAATGGCGCAGCCATTCGAGAGA
>NZ_JBMIRS010000076.1:0-4797 GCF_049198005.1 Paracidovorax sp. MALMAid1276
CTCGTCGTTGCCGTGCTCGCCGGGTGTTCAACCCGGCTGCGCCCGACGCCTAGATTGCGGCCCTGCCAGACCCTCACGCACAGCCGATTTCTCGGTGTCAGTGGACTGGGACGTCAGGCAGGCCGCGCAAGGGCAGGTGGCGGCGGACGGGCTCGGAAGTGTAGGCGAGCCAGCGGGCCCGTGCAGGGCCGCGCGCTGTGCGTGCGGTCCACGCCTGGTGTGGTTTACGAGCCTGTTGCTGCGTGCTTTGTCGGACTGCCCCGGGGTGCTACCGGGGCTCCTCACCCTGGGCGGCATCGGACGTGCCGGGACGCTGCTTGTCGACCGCTTCCTGCGCCAGCGGAATCAACCACAGCACGAACAGCGCGAGCAGCGTGCTGAGCACCGCCGTGGCCTCCTGCCCCAGCCCGGCGGCCACGCCGATGGCGGCGGTGAGCCAGATGCCGGCGGCCGTGGTCAGGCCCTTGACCTG
Source organism: Paracidovorax sp. MALMAid1276 (assembly GCF_049198005.1). Lineage (NCBI taxonomy): Bacteria > Pseudomonadati > Pseudomonadota > Betaproteobacteria > Burkholderiales > Comamonadaceae > Paracidovorax > Paracidovorax sp. MALMAid1276. The sequence continues at coordinate 473 of NZ_JBMIRS010000076.1, forward strand.
GCTTTCCGCATCGCCCTTGAGGATGGTGCCCGCGCCCAGAAAGCCCACACCGGCGATCACGCCCTGCAGCACGCGGCTGTTGTCTGCGGGGGAGATGCCGGCCTGCTGCGCCACCAGCACGAACAGGGCTGCACCCATGGCCACCAGCATGTGGGTGCGCACCCCGGCGGCCTTGCCGGCATGTTCGCGCTCCCAGCCCAGCACACCGCCCAGCAGGGCCGCCATGCCCAGGCGCACCACGATGCGGGTGGCCTGCGCGGCGTCGGGCACGTCTGAAAACTCCGCCGCCACGGTGCTGGCGATCTGATGCCACCACGCGGTCATGGTGCAACCCCCGCTCTGTGGACGGGGCTGTCAGAAGGGTGGGCGAGGCGGGGCATGGGGTACGGGTATGGGTATGGGGAGTGCGGCACGGAGATGGGCGGGTGGCAGGTCTCGCAGGCGTCGCGGGGCCTGGGGGCCCAATGTGCGCGCGTGCGCCACCCCGCTGAAGCGGCGGTGCGCGCGGGTGCGGGTAGGACGGGGCCGACGCAGATGCGCACCGCTGTTTCGGGTGGATACGGAAAATTGCGGTTCAAATATGCCTTTACCGCTTGCTGGTAAAGGGCTGGAAGCTATCAAATTGATACTTCTCGTCGGGATCGCACGGGCGCGGCCGGGTGACACCGCATGCCGTGGGCTGCGGCCCCTCGTGCCGCTGAATACAGGGTATCCGGGCTGGCCGGACGGGGCTGCGCGGCGTAGAGTTTGTCGTGCACAGCGCCCTGGCGCGCCACACCTTCGACACCTTCGATGCAAGCGGGCCATGCAAGCCACCCTGGGTGGCGCAGTGGGCTGCAGTTGGGGTGACCCAGGTGGAATGGCCCCGAAGGAGATGGAAATGGACGACCCGCACCGCATCGTGATCATCCAGGGGCACCCCGACGCCACCGCGCCGCATCTGTGCCATGCGCTGGCGCAGGCCTACGCCGCCGGCGCCACGGCGGCAGGGCATGCGGTGCGGGTGATCGACATCGCCACCATCGACTTTCCGTGGCTGCGCAGCCAGCACGAATGGGAGCTGGGCGTGCTGCCCACGGCGCTCAAGCCTGCGCAGGCCGACATCGGCTGGGCGCAGCACATCGTGCTGTTCTTTCCGCTGTGGCTGGGCGACATGCCGGCGCTGCTCAAGGGCTTTCTGGAGCAGGTGGCGCGCCCCGGCTTTGCGTTCACGGCGGAGGGCAGCAACCCCTTCGGCCGCAAGAATCTGGCGGGGCGCAGCGCGCGCGTGGTGGTCACGCTGGGCATGCCCGCACTGGTGTACCGCTGGTACTTTCGCGCGCACAGCGTCAAGTCGCTGGAGCGCAACATCCTGGGGTTTGCGGGCATCGCGCCCATTCACGAAACGCTGGTGGGCAGCGTGGACGAGCTGGGCGACGACGGCGTGGCCCGGTGGAAGCGCCGCATGCACGCCCTGGGCGCCAAGGCTGGCTGAGCAGGCCGCGCATCACGCGATTCTTTTTTTGGCGCCTTCAGCCAAAGCTGCGCGCCGCCGCCAGCGCGCCCATGCGCTGGGTGATGGCAAAGAACTCGGCCACCGTGTCGTCGATGATCTGCTGTGCGGTCTTGATGGTGTCGATCAGGCCGACCGTCTGGCCCGCCAGCGCCGGTGCGGCCTCCATGTCGCCATCAAAGTACACGCGCTGTATGCCCGCAAAGCTGTCGGCCGGCATCAGCCCCGCCTCGTGAATGGCCTCGGTGCGCTGCGACTTCAGCGCGCGGATGCAGGGGCTGGCCTTGGTGTTGAGCATCCACGTGCCCGTGACACCGGCCTGGACGATGGCGTTCTTGTAGTTGGCATGCACGGGGCTTTCGGCGCAGCTCACAAAGCGTGTGCCCATCTGCACCGCTTCGGCGCCCAGGGCAAACGCCGCAGCCATGCCGCGCCCGTCGCAGATGCCGCCTGCGGCGATGAGCGGCACATCCACCTGTGCCCGAATGGCCTGCAGCAGCACCAGGGTGGACACCTCCTCCGGGTTCTTGAAGCCGCCGCCTTCGCCGCCTTCCACCACCAGGCCGTCGATGCCTGCGTCCACGCATTTCAGCGCCGCGTCCACCGTGGGCACGGCGTGGTAGACGGTGATGCCCGCATCCTTGAGCGGCGCGATGAACTTGGCCGGGCTGCCCGCCGAGGTGGTCACGAACTTCACGCCCGACGCGCAGACAAAGCGCAGCATGGCGTCGTCCTTCAGGAAGCGGATGGGCAGGTTCACGCCAAAGGGCAGGCCCAGCGCGCTCATGCGGGTGATCTCGGCCTGGCAGTTGGCGGTTTCGCCCGACGATGTCTCGATGATGCCCAGGCCTCCGGCGCGCGAGACGGCCGAGGCCAGCGGCGTGCGCGCGATCCAGCCCATGGGCGCCTGGAGGATGGGGTAGCGCGCGCCGGTGTGGGCGAGCACGCGGTTGGAGGATGTGGGGGCGGTCATGCGGTCTCCTGGCATTGTTCTGTGGGGGGCCAAGACCGATTATTTCGACGCGCGCTCGCGCGGCGTGTCGCCACCGTTACGGCGGCCTCATGCTTGCACTTCTAGGCCGCAGCTTCCCAGGGCCACTGCGTGAGCAGCCGCTGCCAGTCTGCCGTGGGCGCGTCGGGGGCAGGTGATGATTCGCCGGCCGTGGTGCCCGTGCCGTGCCAGGCCAGCCCGCTGTCAAACACCATCGCAGCGCCCGTCACCGGGTGCGGCACCGTCAGCTGCCAGGCGTGCAGCCACAGCCGCTGCTGGCCCAGGCGCTCGGCCCACCAGCGGTTGAGGGGGCCCTTGCCATGGGTGGCGTCGCCGATGATGGGGTGGGCCAGGTGCTTGAGGTGGCGGCGGATCTGGTGGCGCCGCCCCGTGGTCGGAATGGCTTCCACCAGCGACGCGCGGGTGGTAGCAAAGCGGGCATCGCTGGCCTCGGGCAGCGTCAGCTGCGCCCGCCGCGCAAAGCGGGTGTGGGCCGCCTGCACGGCCGCGTCGGCCGGGGCGTCGTCGGGCTTCAGGGCGTGGTCCACCTCGGCGGCCAGCGGCGCAAAGCCGCGCACCAGGGCCAGATAGCGCTTGTGCGTGGCGCCACGCTCAAAGGCCTGCGACAGCGCGCGTGCGGCATCGCTGTGCAGCGCCATCACCAGCACCCCGCAGGTGCCCTTGTCGAGCCGGTGCACGGGGTACACATGCTGCCCCAGCTGGTCGCGCAGCGCCTGCATCACAAAGCGCGTCTCGCCTGCGTCCAGCCCCGTGCGGTGCACCAGCCAGCCCGCAGGCTTGTACACGGCCACCAGGTGCTCGTCGCGCCAGAGGATGTGCAGGGGAGGCATGGGGTGGAGTGGCATTGGCAAGGAATGAGAGCAAGGCGCAGGCAACTGACAGATTCTGGCAGCAGGGGCGCTAAGCTTGTGCTCTAAGGAAAAAACGGGAACACGGGAGAGCGCAATCCATGCACGACAAAGACAACGACAACGACAGCCGCGGCCACAACCGCGGTTCACACACCCACCGCCTGCAATGCCGGTGCGGCCAGGTCGCCGGGGAGTTGGCCGACACGCCATCGGCCCTGCATATCGTCTGCTACTGCCGCGACTGCCAGGCCTATGCCCACCACCTGGGCCAGGCCGACACGGTGCTGGACGCGCTGGCAGGCACCGAGGTGGTCGCCACGCATGCGCGCAATGTCTCGTTCACCCAGGGCGCGGAGCACATTGCCTGTGTGTCGCTGACCGACAAGGGCATGCTGCGCTGGTACGCGCGCTGCTGCCACACGCCGCTGGCCAACACCGGGCGCGACTGGCGCATGCCCTATGTGGGCCTGGTGCACAGCAGTCTGCGGTCCGCGCCACGCGGGACGGACAGCGAAACGCTGGGGCCGCCGGTTTTCAGGCCGGTGCAGATGCACCATGAGACGTCCGGTGCCAAGGGCGGCACACCGCCGAAGCTGGGTGCGTGGAAGCAGGCCAGGGCGCTGCTGGGCTTCATGCCGCGCATCGCGGCCGCGCGCCTGACCGGCAGCTACCGGCGCACGCCGTTCTTTGATGGCGCGGGCGTGCCGGTGGCGCCCGTGCAGGTACTGACCGCCGCCGAGCATGCGCGGGCCATGGATGCCGTGGGCGCTGAGGCACCTGCAGGGTGAAGGGGGGCGAGTGCGCCATGCCAGAATGCGGGCGATCCAGCCACCCACCATCGCGCAAGGAGCCTGTGTCCCTGACGATGAAGATGAAGATGGTCGCGCGTGCCCTCGCCACAGCCAACCGCGCTGAGAGCCTGTTCAATGTCTTTTTGGAGTCGCACAAGGTCCTTGCCGGGATGGGATGC
>NZ_JBMIRS010000065.1:0-2865 GCF_049198005.1 Paracidovorax sp. MALMAid1276
CAACGGTTCCGTGCAGGCCGTCACCGCCGCCGTGAAGGCCTGGGCAGCCGCCTGGGCCGCGCAGGACATGACGGCTTACCTCGCTGCCTACGACAAGGCCTTTGACCCCCCGGGCCGCCAGACACGCGCCGCCTGGGAAAAAGAGCGCGAGTCCCGCATCGTGGGCAAGTCCAGCATCAGCGTGCAGCTGTCCGACCTCTCGGTGTCCGTCAATGGCGACAAGGCCACGGCGCGCTTTCGCCAGGCCTACAGCGCCGACACGCTCAACGTGAGCAGCCGCAAGACGCTGGAGATGGTCAACAACAACGGGCGCTGGACCATCGTCCGCGAATCCACCGGCGGCTGACCATGACCCGTGCCGCCACGCCTGCGCGTGAAGCGCGGGCTTTTTTTTTGCTGCCTTGCACCGCCTGATGCCCGTGCTGCGCATGCCCGTACCCTCGCCCTCCACACGCCGCCTGTGCGTGGGCGCCACCCTGGCGCTGGCCGCTGTGGCGCTGGCGATGCCGGCGCTGGGCCAGGGCTACAAGCCGCGCCGGCCCGTCGCCAAGAGCGCGCCTGCACCGGCCAAGCTGCAGGACGGCCAGGCCGAGGCGCGCCTGCTGGCCGTGTACAAGCTGGTGGCCGAGGGACGCGGCCGGGAGGCGCTGCGCGACGCTGAAAGCCTGGCCCGCGACTACCCCAACTTCCAGCTGGCGCAGCTGGCCGTGGGCGACCTGCTGACGGCCCGCACCCGCCCCATCCGCCGCCTGGGCGACCTGCCCGAGCCCGACTCCACGCGCACCATCCAGGCGGCCACCACGCTGGAAGAGCTGCGCAACGAATCGCGCCAACGGGTGGACGCGCAACGCAGCCGCCCCCCGGCCAACACCATCCCCGCACAGTTTCTGGAGCTGCCGACCCGCTCGCGCCACGCAATCGCCATCGACGCGTCGCGCTCGCGCCTGTACCTGTTCGAGAACACGCCCAAGGGTTTGCAGCTGGTGGCCGACTACTACGCCTCGGTGGGCAAGCTCGGCATGGACAAGTCCACCGAGGGCGACCAGCGCACGCCCCTCGGCGTGTACTTCATCACCAGCCGCCTCGATCCGGCCACGCTCAAGGACTTCTACGGCGTGGGCGCCCTGCCCATCAACTACCCCAACCCGCTGGACGTGAGCCGCGGCAAGACCGGCAGCGGCATCTGGCTGCACGGCACGCCGCCCGACCAGTTCGCGCGGGCGCCGCTGGCCTCCGACGGCTGCCTGGTGCTGGCCAACCCCGATCTGGAGCGCATTCTGCTGACCGTGGAGCCGCGCTCCACTCCTGTCGTGATCGCCCGGCAACTGCAGTGGGTGGCGCCACACACCGTGCAGGCCGAGCGCAAATCTTTCGAGGCCGTGCTGAACGCCTGGCGCGCCGCCAAGACGCAGGGCGACATGAACCGCCTGCTGGGCTTTTACACGCCCGACTTCCAAAGCCACCGCAAGACCTCGCTGACACAGTGGGCCCAGGTGCTGCAGGCTGAGACCCGCGCCCTCAAGGGACGGGAACTCCAGCTCAAGGACAAGTCTTACCTGCGCTGGACCGATTCGGCCGACACCATGGTGGTAACGTTCGGCGAAGTGGCCGAAGGCGCCCGCACCGGCCCCGTCAAACGCCAATACTGGACGCGCCGCGGCCAGCAGTGGCAGATATTTTTCGAAGGAGTGATTGGATGATTTCCAGAAGAAATTCGGCCCTGGCGCTTGCCAGCATTGGATTTGCAGCTATGTTTTCAGTAGCGAACGTGCAAGCCCAGTCTGCGGCCCCCAAGGTCAAGCTGGCCACCTCCATGGGCGACATCGTGGTGCAGCTGGACCCGGCCAAGGCCCCCAAGACGGTCGAGAACTTCCTGGCCTATGTGAACGACAAGCACTATGACGGCACGGTGTTCCACCGCGTGATGGACGGCTTCATGATCCAGGGTGGCGGCTTCACAGCCGACATGCAACAAAAGCCCACCAAGGCCCCCATCCCGCTGGAGGCCAACAACGGCCTCAAGAACGACACCTACACCATCGCCATGGCGCGCACGGGCAACCCCAACTCGGCCACCTCGCAGTTCTTCATCAACGTGAAGGACAACGCCATGCTCAATGCGCCCAACCCCGATGGCCATGGCTACGCGGTGTTCGGCAAGGTGGTGGAAGGCACGGCCGTGGTCGACAAGATCAAGGCCGTGGCCGTGGGCAACAAGGCCGGCCACCAGAACGTGCCCAACGCGCCGGTCACCATCAACTCCGCCACCGTGGTGAAGTGATTTTTTTGAAGAGAGCACTGCTATGAGCAATCCCCAAGTCGAACTCCACGTCACCATCAACGTGGCGGAAACCGCCACCCAGGGCGTGATCACCATCGAGCTGGACGCCGCCAAGGCGCCCAAGTCCAGCGAAAACTTCCTGAGCTACGTGAACAGCGGCTTCTACAACGGCACCGTGTTCCACCGCGTGATCAAGAACTTCATGGTCCAGGGCGGCGGCATGACGGCCGACATGAAGCAAAAGGAAACGCAGGCCCCTATCGAGAACGAGGCCAAGAACGGCCTGAAGAACGACAAGTACACCGTGGCCATGGCCCGCACGGGCGACCCGCACAGCGCCACGGCGCAGTTCTTCATCAACACGGTGGACAACGCCTTCCTGAACCACAGCTCGCCCACACCCCAGGGCTGGGGCTATGCCGTGTTCGGCAAGGTCGTCAAGGGCCAGGACGTGGTGGACGCGATCAAGGCCGTGCGCACCACGCGCAAGGGCTTTCATGACGACGTGCCGTTTGACGCCGTGGTCATCGACAAGGCTGTAGCGCTTTGAGCGTCATCCCCCTGAGGCGCTGCGCGCCTTCCCC
>NZ_JBMIRS010000077.1:0-1238 GCF_049198005.1 Paracidovorax sp. MALMAid1276
CACCCAGCCCAACGGCCTGCCGGAAGAGCTGAGCGACAACAACGGGCACCTGGTGTGGACAGCGCAATACAGCACGTGGGGCAGCACAGTCCGGGAGGAATGGCAGAGCTATGACGAGTCAGGCAGGCCAGTTCTGCAGCCACAACAGCACCTGGCCAACCAGACAGCGCAGCTGCAGCAGAACCTCCGAATGCAGGGGCAGTACCTGGACAGGGAAACGGGGCTGCACTACAACACGTTCCGGTACTACGACGCGGATCTGGGGGCGTTTACGACGCCGGATCCGATTGGGCTGGCGGGCGGCCTGAATTTGCATGGGTACGCCCCGAATCCACTCAGCTGGATTGATCCTTGGGGGTGGAGCTACTGTCCAAAGTCCGATCGTTATAGAAATGATCAGACTGGGAGATTCGATAAGGACCCTAGAATAAAAGCACCGTCGTCCATTCAAGATCGCATGACCATGGAGGCCGCCAAGAAAGGAGCTGGCACAAAGATCATGGATAACATGAAGAATGAGCGATATAAAGGATGGGAGAAATGGGAATACAAGGTTAAATCCGCAGATGGGCGAAATTCGGTAGTTCACTATGTACGAAATCCACAAACGGGGAAGGCTGCGGACTTTAAATTCAAGGCAAGAACCTCTGATGGCATCGGAAATTATGCTAAAAAAACTGAGCCAAGAATCCCCTCTGGCGACGCACCCAGATAGTTGAAAATATGAAAGTCAAGGCAGTCACTCAAGAAATTGACGATATATTTTTCGAAGAAAATTTAATAGGCTTCGCATTTTCAAGTGTTTATGAAAATATTCAAATCGACAAAGAATATGTTGTCCAAGCAGTGGTTTTTTGGAAGAGTATTCCCTTCTATTACATATATGAATATGATGAGGATTCTTATCCAAAGCCGGTTTGTTATAAATACTTTGCGGTGATTGATGATAGTCTGCCGCAATGTTGGAAACTAATAGTGGATAGAAATTTGATTGGCGGTTTTCAATCATTTTTGATTTTTAAAGAATGGGCGGAGAATATTGAACTTTATGAGCGTTTAGTCGATGGTGATGAGCAAGCGCTGGAAATTTTCACAAAATACAGAAATCTGTTAAGGATGTCCTGAACAACTCGAATTCGCGAGTGCTACCAGGCCGCCGTTTTCAGATGCCGCGACGGTCGCCCTTTTTCCTGCATGCGGGCCTTGTTTTTGGGATGCGCTGAGACATTTGTCACCGC
>NZ_JBMIRS010000078.1:0-2060 GCF_049198005.1 Paracidovorax sp. MALMAid1276
GCGCCGCCAAGGGGCCCGCCGCCGAGGCAGCCGCGCCTGCCGCAGCCTCCCAGCCATCGAGCCGCACCGGTACTGGCGGCGCCAGCAAGCGGGCCCGCCCCCAGGGCGCCACCAAGCTGTTCGTGCTGGACACCAATGTGCTGCTGCACGACCCCACCAGCTTCTTCCGCTTTGAGGAGCACGACATCTTCCTGCCCATGATCGTGCTGGAAGAGCTGGACGGCCACAAGAAGGGCATGACCGAGGTGGCCCGCAACGGCCGCCAGGCCAGCCGCACACTGGATGCGCTCGTCGCCACCCAGGGGGCCGACATGGCGCGCGGCCTGCGGCTCGATGCCACGGGCCAGAGGGCCGCGGCGGGCTGCCTGTACTTCCAGACCGCGCCGCTGAACTACAGCCTGCCCACCAGCCTGCCGCCGGGCAAGGCCGACAACCAGATCCTGGGCGTGCTGGAGGCCTTGTCCAAGCTGCACGCACCGCGCGAAGTGGTGCTGGTCTCCAAGGACATCAACATGCGCGTGAAGGCGCGCGCGCTGGGTCTCCACGCCGAGGACTACCAGAACGACAAGACGCTGGAAGACGGCGACCTGCTGTATGCCGGCGTGCTGGCCCTGCCGCCCGACTTCTGGTCCAAGACCGGCAAGAACGTGGAAAGCTGGCAGAGCGGCGCGCACACCTACTACCGCATCGGCGGGCCCATCGTGCCGCAGCTGATGATCAACCAGTTCGTGTACTTCGAGGCCCCCGGTGAGCCCAGTCTGTTTGCCCGCGTGAGCGAAATCCGCGAGAAGACGGCCGTGCTGCAGACGCTCAAGGACTACGGCTCTGCCAAGAACACCGTGTGGGGCGTGACCACGCGCAACCGCGAGCAGAACTACGCCATGAACCTGCTCATGGACCCCGAGATCGACTTCGTCACCCTCACCGGCACGGCGGGCACCGGCAAGACCCTGCTGGCGCTGGCGGCCGGCCTCACGCAAGTGCTGGACGAGCGGCGCTACACCGAGATCATCATGACCCGCGCCACGGTGAGCGTGGGCGAGGACATCGGCTTTTTGCCCGGCACCGAAGAGGAAAAGATGGGCCCCTGGATGGGCGCGCTGGACGACAACCTCGAATTCCTGGCCAAGGGCGATGGTGGCAACGCGGGCGAATGGGGCCGCGCCGCCACCAACGAACTCATCCGCAGCCGCATCAAGATCAAGAGCATGAACTTCATGCGCGGGCGCACCTTCCTGAACAAGTACGTGATCATCGACGAGGCGCAGAACCTGACGCCCAAGCAGATGAAGACGCTGATCACCCGCGCAGGCCCGGGCACCAAGATCATCTGCATGGGCAACCTCGCGCAGATCGACACGCCCTACCTCACCGAAGGCTCCTCGGGCCTGACCTATGCCGTCGACCGCTTCAAGGGCTGGCCGCACAGTGGCCACATCACGCTGGCACGCGGCGAACGCTCTCGCCTGGCAGATTTCGCCAGCGAAGTGCTCTGAGCCAGGAGAACCACTGCCATGGCCGTTTGGCTCACCGCGCTGAAACTGGTGCCCTGGGGCGATGTCATCGAGGCCACGCCCCAGATCCTCAATGCCGCAAAAAAGCTCATGCGCAAGTCGCGCACCGGCGGCACCGAGCCGCCTGCAGGAACGCTGGGCGACGACGCGGGCGACGCAAATGCCACGCCGCTGGAGGCGCAGGTCAAGGCGCTGGGGCAGCGCGTGGCGCAGCTGGAGCAGGAACAGCGCGATTCCGCCGCGCTGATCGAATCACTGGCCGAGCAGAACGCGGTGGTGGTGCGCGCGGTGGAAGCGCTGCGAAAGCGCAGCCAGCGCCTGACGGCGGCGGCCATCGTCCTGGGCGCCACCTGCGCGGCCCTGGCGGTCTGGGTGCTGCGCCAGCCCTGATGGCGGTCTCGCGCACCTCAATCACTTACTATAAATTTCATAGCTTCCAGCGCTTATGCAATAAGCGCTGGAAGGCATTTTTACCTGATTAGATACTTATCTCAGGCAGACCCGTTCGCCCTGAGCCTGTCGAAGGGCTGCTGGCAAAGGGCGCCC
>NZ_JBMIRS010000082.1:0-9251 GCF_049198005.1 Paracidovorax sp. MALMAid1276
CAACAGAATCAACGATCTACCAACACCACCCCCGCGCCAGTGCTGGGTTTGCGTACCGCCAGTTATTGCACTGAAAACGAGGGGACCCCGTGCTGGCCGGCGCACGCAAGCGCTGGCCGGACGACGACGCGCTGCTGGTCGACATCGGCGGCGTGCTGGATTCGCTCCATGCCCATTTCTCCAGTAGTCGCAAAACGTGACGACCCACCTCAGATCACTTCTTTAACTCAGATCACTTTTTTAGGAACGAATCTTCATGAACGAGACCACTTCAGCTGCAGCCATCAGCAGTGCGGCGCCTCGCAGCTATACGCTGTGGCAATTGATTGCTTATTTCTTACGGCTCGGAGCACTGGGCTTCGGCGGACCCGTAGCCCTGGCCGGCTACATGGATCGCGACTTGGTGGAACGGCGCCAATGGTTCACCGAGGCAGACTACAAGGAAGGGCTGGCCTTGGCGCAGCTCGCGCCAGGACCGTTAGCCGCGCAGTTGGCCATCTACCTGGGCTTTGTTCACTACAGCTTCCTAGGGGCCACCCTGGTGGGCCTCGCTTTTGTGCTGCCCTCGTTTCTGATGGTGATCGGACTGGGTTGGGCCTATACGCATTTCGGCGGCCTGGGTTGGATGCAGGCCGTGTTTTATGGCGTGAGTTCCGCTGTCATTGGGATCATTGCTGTCAGCACCTGGAAGCTCTCTACCAAGAACATCGGCAAAGACAAACTGCAATGTGCCATCTTTGCAGTAGCGGCGGCAGTGACAATCATCACCCAATCCGAGGAACTGTGGTTGTTCCTGGGCGCAGGCATTCTCGTGTGGTTGTTGCGCGCGCCGCCGAAATTTATTAAGCCGTCCAGCACGCTGCACAGCAGTGCTATTCCTTTGCTGGCCTTGCTTGGCTTGTCCAACGTCGACTGGACCAGGCTGTGGCAGATCACCAAGTATTTCTTCTACGCGGGCAGCTTTGTTTTTGGTAGCGGCCTAGCTATCGTCCCGTTTCTGTACAGCGGAGTGGTCAAGGAGTACGGATGGTTGACCGATCACCAGTTCCTTGACGCTGTCGCAGTCGCCATGATCACTCCCGGTCCTGTCGTCATCACTACCGGGTTCATCGGCTTTCTGGTCGCGGACTTCTGGGGCGCGGTTGCTGCGGCGCTGGCAACCTTCCTGCCGTGCTATCTCTTCACAGTCCTGCCAGCCCCGTACTTCAAGAAATATGGAAAGAAACCGGGAATCGTGGCATTCGTCGATGGCGTGACGGCAGCCGCCATCGGATCGTTGGCCGGAGCCGTGGTAGTTATCGGGGTGCGCTCGATCAAGGACGTTCCCACGGCGCTACTCGCCCTGGGGACTGCTGCCTTGCTTTGGAAATTCAAGAAGTTGCCGGAGCCGATCGTTGTCGCTGCCGCGGCACTGATTGGGCTGGTCGTCTACCCGCTGGTGACCCGCAGCTGAATAGAAGCGAGAGGAGTCCACGCCTTAACCCATGACTTGCCACATTTCTAGGAACACTCCAATGGATTTACAACTACGCCCCCTTACCATCAACCTCGCTGCCCTCAACGGGCTGTCCGAGAAACTCATCCTCAGCCATCACGCGAATAACTACACCGGCGCAGTCAAGCGCCTGGATGCTATTCGCCAGCAACTGGCGCACCTGGATTGGCCGACCGCTCCGGTCTTCATGATCAATGGCCTGAAGCGCGAAGAGCTGATCGCCGCCAATTCCGCTTGGCTCCACGAGCTGTACTTCGACACGCTGGGAGGCGACGGTGCATTGCCGGACTCCGGCCTGGCAGTTGCCTTGGCCCGCGACTTTGGCAGCGTTGACCGCTGGCGCACGGAATTCTCCGCACTGGCCAAGGCCATGGGCGGCGGCTCGGGGTGGGCGCTGCTGTCATGGTCCACACGCGAGGCGCGGCTGATCAACCATTGGGCGGCAGACCATACGAACCTGCTGGCCGGCGCCACACCGCTGCTGGCACTGGACATGTACGAGCACGCCTACCACATGGATTTCGGTGCCAAGGCGGCCGCGTATGTTGACGCCTTCATGCAAAACATCCGCTGGAATGCCGTGATGCAGCGCTACGCTGCCGCCGTCGAGGCTGATGCACTGCCCTGGTCGGCCGCACCAGAGGAAGTCGGCGGTGACCTCCAACTGATCGACGTGCGACGCACGGCAGGCTACGCACAAGCGCCTGATCGCATCGCCGGGGCCATTCGGCGCGATCCCGTGCAGTTGGCAAATTGGAGCCGTGAAATCGATACCTCTAAACCCGTCCTTGTGTATTGCGTGCACGGCCATGAAGTCAGCCAGTCGGTGGCGCTCGCGCTACGAGCGCATGGCCTCGACGCACGCTTCGTGGCCGGAGGCATCGAAGCCTGTCGCGCTGCTGGCGTGACATTTGAAGCAAAGGAGTAGCACCATGAAGTGGATTACACGCGAACGCCCCAAGATCGACCGCATCGCCTGTCCCTGGCTGGTTGCGCGCTTCATCGACCAGCAGGCGGAATTTCTCTATGTGCCGGCCAGCGAGGTGCTGAAAACCGCCAACGCTACCGGCGCCATCCCCTACGACATCCCGAATGTCGAACTAAGCCATGTGGGCGAGCTGTGCAGTTTCGATTCCTTCCTGTCGAAGTACCACCTGGACGACCCAGCGCTGCGCCAGTTGGCCGAGATCGTGCGCGGCGCCGACACCTCCCGGCTCGACCTGACGCCGCAATCAGCAGGGCTCTATGCGCTCTCGCTCGGGCTGTCGCACAACTTTAGCGACGACCACGAAATGCTCCAGCACGGCATGGTGATGTACGACGCCCTCTATGCGTGGTGCCGCGCATGCCAGGCCGAGACACACAACTGGCCGCCGGTCATGCCAGCCTGATCCGCCCAACTGAAAATGCACCAAATGTCCGCAATCCCCCGTCTTGCCTTCGCCACACTCATTCAGTCCCTGAGCCTGGTGGCGGCATCGGCAGCGCCCGGCCCCAGCGAACTCACCGGCGCGCAGATCAAGACAGTCTTCGTCGGCAATGTCATATCCGAAGGCGCGCACTGGTCCGCTTACCTCCTTCCCGATGGACGCACGAAGTCCATTGAACTGGGGCGGCCGCACCAGGGGCATTGGAAGATCGTGGGCAAGGAATTGTGCGTAAGCATCAGCACGGGTGTAGAGCCCGAATGCTGGACGGTACTGCGCAAAGGCAAGGCCTATCTGCTGCGCGCCCACGGCCAAGACCTCTACGAGGTCACTCCGGAACCTCTGTCGTCGAAATACCCGTTCGATTGACCGGCACCTGCCTCGATTACCCGCTCCGGCCAGCCCCCGGAGCTGCATCCCGCCAACTACCAAGGAAACTCCATGCTGCGTCTAACCCTCTCCACACTGGCCCTGGCCGCGGGCCTGCTCACTACAGGCGCCCCGGCCATGGCCCAGGCCATCGACACCGCTGCCATCGAAACGGCCACCGGCCTCAAGGGCAGCTACAACCAGGCGGAAAACGTCTTCAAGGTCAGCAAGCCACGCGACGACGTGAAGATCAATGTCGATCGCTGGACCATGCCACCGTTCATGGGGCTCACCTCCTGGGCCGCGTTCACGCCAATGGGCTCGTCCACCATGATGATGGGCGATACGGTGCTGTTCGAGGATGAAGTCAACCCGGCGATGAGCGTCGCGCTGGACAACGGCCTGGAAGTGACTGCGCTGCACAACCACTTCTTCTTCGACCAACCCAAGGTCTTCTTCATGCACATCGGCGGCATGGGGGATGCACGCAAGCTCGCCACAGGCGTGAAGGCGGTGTACGACCGCATCGCGCAGGTGCGCGCCGCCCAAGGCACGCCGGCCAGCAGCTTCGCGGGCGACATCGCATCGCCAAGCCATGTCACTGCTGCGCCCATCGAGGAGATTCTGGGCAGCAAGGCGCAGGTCAAGGATGGCATGGTGAAAGTAACCCTTGGCCGCACAGCCAAGATGCATGGAACCACCGTCGGCAATGAAATGGGCATCAATACCTGGGCGGCCTTTGCTGGCGACGATGAGCATGCGGTAGTCGATGGCGACTTCGCCATGCATGAAAACGAACTGCAGACGGTCCTGAAAACCATGCGTGGCCAGAGCATCAACATCGTGGCAATCCACCAGCACATGACCTACGAGGAACCGCGCTACGTCTTTCTGCACTACTGGGGAAAGGGCAAGGCCGTGGATCTGGCTCAGTCAGTGAAGAAGGCGCTGGATGCGCAGAAGGCGGCGAAGTGACAAAGAAGACCTTCAGCTCGGTTACGCAACGCCTCTCAACAAGCTCTACCCGGCACCTCATGCGCTTCATCATCGCCGGGGCCATGTTTCCCGCACTTGCCGCAACCGCCAGGGAGGTGCCGCTGACCGGCCCGCAGATTCGTGCGACCATCAGCGGCAAGTATGTGACCGATGAACACCATTGGGGGCACAAGTATTTCGCGGACGGGCGCGTCGAGCGATCGGAGAACGGCCGCCAGCGGTCTGCGCGCTGGTCCGTCAAAGGCAATCAGCTATGCCTGCTGCAGCCGGAAATCAGCAAGGACGAACCGATCTGCTACCAAGTCCTGCGCGACGGACAGAAGCTGCAATACAAGGACGATGCGCAGTTCGTTGTGTATCGGGGGCTGGTGCGGCCCATGCCCAAACGAGAGCCGTGAACGGTTAGGGATTGCATGCACGCAGGCGACTGACATGGCGCACTACCTCTGGACACTGCGTCCCTACTACCGGCAGACCGCCGGGCAGCTTGTCCTCGGCTCCCTGGCAGGCGTCGTCATGAACACAGCCGTGGTCCTGCCCGCCGTGTGCCTCGGGCGCGCGATCGACGCCGCGACGCACTTCGCGCATGGCCAGGCGACGCGCGCGACGCTGCTGCAGGCCGTCGCGTTGTTCGCCGCGGCAACCCTCGCCACAGAACTGCCTCGACTGGGCAAGCGCTGGTGGTTGATGACGGCCAACGCGCGCATCCGCGCCAATCTGCGCGCGGATGCGCTGCGCGGGGTGCTCGCCTGGCCGATGGCAAAGCTGACTGCCACGCCTGTTGGCGACACCATGGCGCGCGTCATCGGTGACGTCGAGGTGCTGGGCATCGGCATCCGCGAGGTGATCGTCGAGACCTGGGACACGCTCCTGTTCTTGATGTCGTTCTTCGTCGCCATGCTGGTGCTGGACTGGTCGTTGACCCTGCAGGCGCTGATTCCCGTGCCCTTCGCGATGGTGCTGGCCTGGGCCGCCGGACGCTTTATTCACCAACGTACGACGGCGGCTCGACAAGCCAACGGCGCGTTGACCGCGGGACTGCAGGAGCAACTGTCCGGCATCCGCGTCGCGAGGCTACTGGGGATGAAGCAGGCCGCACAGACGCGGATCGAGCGGCTCGCAGATGCACAGGCGCACACCAATCTCGCGGTGGCGCGGCCCCGCGCCGGCCTGCCCGCGGTCTACACCACGCTGATGGCGGCCGGCATCGTGCTGGTGTTGTGGCAAGGCGGCGAAAAGGTCATCGCAGGCGCGTGGACGCTGGGGGCGTTCGTGACCTATCTGGACCTTTTTCTGCGCTTCACCGGGCGCGGATTTCGGGTGCCGCAGCTCGTGAACTCGGTGCAAGCAGGCGGCGCAGCCTACGCGCGGCTCGCCCCCTTGCTCGCTGCGGCCCTGCCTGCTCGCGGCGAGCATCGGTTCGCTTCGTTTCGCGCCGGCTACCTGGCCGGAACGACTCCGCGCTCGACTCTCACCGAGCCGGCGTCACGAGTTGAACGCGGGCTCGCCGTATCCCTGCACAACGTGAGCTTCTCTCACGGCAACGCCGACGCCGCCGTCACGGCGCTGAACCAGGTCTCGCTCGAGATTTCGGCAGGCGCGTTCGTAGCAGTGACCGGGCCGGTCGGCTCGGGCAAGAGTGCGCTGGCGAAGGCTCTGCTGGGCCTGTACCCGCTCGCCGGCGGTACCGTTTCCCTGGACGGCGACACGCCCGCACGACATCGCGGTGACATCGGTTACCTGCCGCAGGAGCCCTTCCTGTTCTCGGGTACGGTGCGCGAGAACATCACCATGGGACGTGAGCAGGCCGACCTCGCCACGATGAGCGCCCTGGAAATCGCCGCGCTTGCGAAGGACGTTTCGGGCTTCGAGCACGGCGTCGATGCCGAGATCGGCGAGCGCGGCATTCGCATTTCCGGCGGTCAGCGGCAGCGCGTCGCACTGGCACGCGCGGCGGCGGCGGGACCTCGGCTGCTGGTGCTGGACGATCCGTTCTCGGCGGTCGACGTCGCGACGGAGGCTCAGATCATTGCCAGCCTGCGCGCGGAGTTCGGCCGCGGGGCGCCGGCCGCGCGACAGGCCACCATCGTCCTGTGCTCGCACCGGCTGGCGGCCTTCCCGCAGGCGGATCTCGTCGTCGTGTTGGATGGAGGACGCATAGTCGAACGAGGCTCTCATGAACAGCTGATGCTGGCGGGCGGCCTGTATGCACGGATCTACGCGGCGCAGGTCGCGATGGCACAGCCGGAGGACGCATGACCGCAACACAGTCACAGCCGGCACCGACAACACGCCGAGGACTCACGACCGCCCAGGTGGGCTCGCTACTGGCGCCGCAGAGACGCCTGCTCGTGGCCATCGCAGCCTGCGTGCTTGCCGGTGCGGCGCTGGAGGTGCTGCCGCCGCTCCTCGTGCGGCAGGCCGTGGACGCCCACTTGGCCGTGGGCCGTGGCGACGGCCTGATGCTGCTGGGCGTGCTCTACCTGCTGGTCGTGGCCGGGCAGCAGGCGTTGGGCTTCGCGTCTGCGTACGGCACCGCGATCGCAGCCCAACGGGCGTTGCGCGACCTGCGCGCGCGCCTGTTTGGCCATCTGCAACGGCTGCCTGCGCGCTACTTCGACACGACCCCGTTGGGTGACACCGTCAGTCGCTGCACCGCAGACATCGACACCATCGACCGCCTGTTCTCGTCGGGCATCGCGAGCCTTGTCGCCGACCTCGTGCGACTGGTCACGATCACGGTGACGATGCTCGTGCTCAGTCCCTCGCTGACGCTGCTCTGCGGACTGGCCGTGCCGCCCCTGCTGTGGTTCACGCGCTGGTTCCAGCTGCGGGTATTGGCCGCTGAACGGGCCAGCCGGGAGGCCGTGGGAAGCGTCAACACGGCACTCGTGGAGACCCTCGGTGGCGCGGAGGTCATTCGTGCTTTCGGACGAACGGGGTTCTTCGAGCACCGCTTTCGTGGCGCTCTGCAGGCCACGCAACACGCCTATCTCGCGGCCACACGCTATTCAACGATCTACACGCCGCTGATGGCCATCCTGGCGTCGCTGATCGTCTGCGGCCTGCTGTGGGCAGGCGCCGAGGGCGCGCTGGCGGGCTGGGGTGTTTCTATCGGCACGCTCACGGCCTTCGTGCTGCTGTTTCGCCGTTTCTTCGCGCCGATAACGACGCTGGGCGAGGAATGGCAGACCGTGCAGAGCGCGCTGTCCGGGGCTGAGCGCGTGTTCCAGGTCTTGGCGCTGCCGGTCGAGGAAACACCGGCCGCCCATTCCGTGCAACAGGCCAGGAGCGAACCCGAGCCGTTGATCCAGTTGAAGGATGTGATCTTCGGCTACGTCGCCGATCGCCTCGTGCTGAAAGGCGTCTCCTTGAGCGTTCGCGCAGGCGAGCACGTCGCGCTGGTCGGACGCACCGGCGCTGGCAAGAGCAGCCTGATGCACCTCGCCGGTGGCCTGTATGCGCCCTGGTCCGGTGACATTCACGTGGCGGGCGCGGATCCACGCGCCATGACGGACGAGGAACGCCGTCAGCGCCTGGGCGTCGTGCCGCAGACGCTGCAACTGTTCAGCGGCAGCGTGCTCGACAACCTCACGATGGGCGACGTCCTCGTGACCCGGACTGCTTGCGAAGCCGCGGCCAAGGCAACGGGCGCGCATGCGTTCATCCGGGCACTGCCGCAGGGCTACGACACGCCCCTGGACGCGGGTGAGGCCGGCGCCGCGTTGTCCGCGGGCCAACGGCAATTGCTCGCGCTCACGCGCGCGCTGGTGCGCCAGCCTCGCGTGCTGCTGCTCGACGAAGCGACAGCCGCGATCGACCACGCCAGCGACGCTGCGTTCCGCGCCGCTCTTCGCCGCGACGCGCACGACTCGAGCCGTGCCGTTCTGATCGTGGCGCATCGGCTGTCAACGGCGCTGGAGGCCGATCGCATCATCGTGATCGAGGACGGTCGCATCCTCGAACAAGGCGCGCCGGACGAGTTGATTCGGTGCCGGGGTCGCTTCGCCGCGCTGCTGGCCATGGAGACGGCAGGCTGGGATTGGCATCAACGTTGACGTTGGAGGACAGACATGGGCAAGGACTTCTACATACAACCCGACGCGGCCGACCCGGTGCTCGATCCCGACGCGGTGCTCGCGATCGTGCGCTTGCATGCGGCGGGCGCGAAGGCCGTCAGGGCCGTCGACGAGAGCGGCGGCGAAGCGCGCGCCTATGCCATCGACAACGGCCTGATCCTGAAGGTTCAGCGACCACAACAGCTGCGCGCGCGAACGAGCCTGGCGAAGGAGCGTTTCCTTTTGGAGCAGTTGGCAGGCCTGGAGGGCGTATGCGTTCCACGAGTCCTCGGTGGGGGCGTTGCCAAGCCCGGGATCGAGTACACCTTGATGACGCGCATGCCCGGCGAGCCGATACACTCGGCAAGGCTCGACGGTGACCTCCGCCGGCGTACGCTGGTTGACCTGGGGCGCATGTTGCGTCGCATTCACGCAATCCCTCAGCAACCCGTGTTCGAGGCGCGCCTGATCCCCGGCGACCACACGGCGGCCGACGTTCGCACACGGTTCGGCGGCCTCTTCGACGACGCTGTCGCAGCCGTGGCTCGGGCGGCCCAGCCCTGGCCATTTGCGGTCGACCCGTTGCAGTTGGCGCGCCTCGCGATGCGCGCCTTGCCGGACGCAGACGCCTGGGTGGCCTTGCACAGCAACCCCGGCCTCGAGCACGTCTTCGTCGATCCGCAGACCGGGCAGTTGACTGGCATCATCGACTTCGGCGATGCGTATTTCAGCCACCCGGCGCTCGATCTGCGCCGATGGCCTCGGCCCATCGATCGGGCCGCAGTTCACGCTGGGTACTGCAGCGAGGCGGAGATGAGCGAGAGCTTCAATCAGACATGGCGCGTGGCGGGGTCTCCTCGTTTTCAGTGCAATAAGTGACGGTACGAAAAGCTAGCACTGGCGCGG
>NZ_JBMIRS010000085.1:0-4190 GCF_049198005.1 Paracidovorax sp. MALMAid1276
CAAGCTCAGCCCGAACGGATGGGGGGCAGGCATCTGAGGCATGTACATAGTCAGGCAAATTGGCCATCAGCGCTTTATGGGTAAGCGCTGAAAGCTATCAAAACGATAGTGAATACGAGCCGCAGGCGCTGCAAGGAGCCTGCGGTTTTTTTGTGGCGCGCGGGGTGGCTGGTGGTGCCGTGGCGTGCAGTGCAAGGCGCGGGCGCATAGCGGCGGGGCGCATGTTCTATGCTGGCGGCCGCATGGCCTCGTTGCGTTCTGGTGCGGCGTTCGCAGCCGCATGCTCAGGCCGTTTGCAGCATCGCCTCAACCCTCTTTTTCCTCCGTGCGCACGACATGATCAAGAAACTCCTGCTCTGGCTGCTGGCCCTGGTGCTGTTGCTGGCCGCCGCCCTGGGCATCAACACGGTGCGCAAAGGCTCGCGCCAACTGGATGTGGCGCCGATTTCCAAGCTGCCGGTCGAGGAAGCCGCCGTGGCCGACCGCCTGGCCGAGGCCGTGCGCCTGCGCACCGAATCCTCCCGTGACGACGCCGCGGCCAACAGGGACCAGTTCCAGCAGTTTCACGCGCTGCTGCAGCAGCGCTTCCCGCTGGTGCACGCCAAGCTCCAGCGCGAGGTGGTGGGCGACCTGAGCCTGCTCTACACCTGGCCCGGCAGCGACGCCAGCGCCGCACCCGTGATGCTCATGGCCCACCAGGATGTGGTGCCCGTGGCCCCGGGCACCGAGGGCGACTGGGACCAGCCTCCGTACTCGGGCGCCATCGCGGGCGGCTATGTCTGGGGCCGGGGCTCGTGGGACGACAAGGGCAACCTGATGAGCCAGCTCGAAGCCGTGGAGATGCTGCTGAAAAGCGGCTTCGCGCCGCAGCGCACGGTGTACCTGGCCTTTGGCGCCGACGAAGAGGTGGGCGGCCTGCGCGGCGCCGCCCAAATCGCCGCGCTGCTGCAGGAGCGCAAGGTGCGCCTGCATTTCGTGATCGACGAAGGCCTGTTGATCCTCGACGGCGTGATGCCCGGCCTGTCCCAGCCGGCAGCGGTCATCGGCGTGGCCGAAAAAGGCTACATGTCGGTGGTGATGACAATGTCCGGCACGCCCGGCCATTCGTCCATGCCGCCGCACAAGGGCAGCAGCGCCATCGCCATGATGAGCGACGCACTCAAGCGCCTGGACGAAGAGCAGATGCCCGGCGGCATCCGTGGCGTGGCGGCCGAGTTGTTCGACACCCTGGCGCCCGAGATGGGCGTTGTGAACCGCGTGGTGCTGTCCAACCTGTGGCTGTTCCGCCCCGTGGTGCAAAGGCAGCTCGAAGGCGCAGCCAGCACCAACGCCATGCTGCGCACCACCACGGCGCTGACCATCGTTCAGGCGGGCAACCGCGACAACGTGGTGCCCGGCCGCGCCGAGGCCACGGTCAACTTCCGCCTGCTGCCCGGCGACACGCATCAGCATGTGATGGACCATGTGCGCAGCAAGATCAGCGCGCCCGCCGCGCAGGTGGCGCTGAGCACCTTGCCCGGCGCGGTGGAGGCATCGAAGGTAGCGCCCACGGATTCCCCTCAGTACCGCCTGCTCAACCAGACCATCCGCGAGGTCTTCCCCGACGTGCTGGTGGCCCCGGGCCTGATGGTGGCGGGCACCGACTCGCAGCACTACGGCGCCATCAGCGACCACATCTTCAAGTTCTCGCCCGTGCGGGCCAACTCCGAAGACCTGAAACGCTTTCACGGCACCAACGAGCGCCTGGAGATTGCCAACTACGCCGACGCCATCCGCTTCTACCACCGGCTGATTGGCCAGATCAGCCAGACCGCAGCGCCCAAGCCCTGATGCGATAAAGAACAATCATCCGGGCGATGGGCTCCGCCGGGCCATGGTCCACAGCGCCGCCCCCACGATCAGCGCGCCACCCAGCCAGGCGCTGGGGCTGAGCTGCTCGCCCAGCCAAAGCACCGCAAACAGCGCGCCAAAGGCGGGCTCGCTGCCCATCAGCAGACCGACCCGCGAGGGCGGGCTGTGGCGCAAGGCCCAGTTCTGCACCACAAAGGCAAACACCGTGCAGCCCAGCACCAGGTAGATACAGGCCAGCCAGAAGGCGCTGCCATCGGTGAGCGAGGGCAGGGGTGGCAGCGTGCCCGGCAAGGCCAGTGCCAGCAACAGGCTGCCCAGGCCGATCACGCCCGCCTGCACGGCCGTGAGCGCCAGCACGGGCGCGCTGCGGCGCTGCGTGAGCCGCGTGGTCTGGCACACGGTGATCGCGCGCAGCGCGGCGGCGGCCAGCATCAGCGCGTCGCCCCAGCCCCAACGCGTCCAGTCGCCGGAATAGCTGCCGCTGAGCAGCGCGGCGCCCAGCAGCGAGACGCCCGCGAACACAAACATCGCGCGGCCCGGCCGCTGGCGCAGCAGCCACCACTCGGCAAACGGTGTGAACACCACGCACAGGCTGATCAGCAACGCCGCATTGCTGGCCTTGGTGTGTGCCAGGCCAAAGGTTTCGCACAAAAAAATGCCCAGCAGCAGCGCACCCAGCGGCAGGCCCGCCGCCAGCGCATCACGCTGCTGTGCGGCCGGTGCCCGCAGCAGCGCCGGCAGCAGCAGGGCAAACGTCAGCAAAAAGCGCACGGCCAGAAAGCCGAGCACGGGGTAGAACACCAGCGCCCCCTTGGCCACGCCATAGCTGGTGCCCCACACCACGGCCACCAGCAACAAGGCCAGGTCAGACAGTCGCAGAGCCAACGGGGAGGCGGGGGTGAGGGGCAGCGTCGCGTGCATGGTAGGGGCGGGTCCGATCAGGGCGGGTGAATTAGGGGGCGGCGGGCTGTGGCGGGCGTGCCCGGCAGGTGGCAGAAATTATTGATTTGCGCTGATGCATTGATAATCACCATCAAAGAACAGCACTTGTGCTTCATGAGCATCAATCAACCCCACGACAGCCTGCCCGACATGGCCGTGTTTGCCCGCGTGGTGGACGCGGGCAGTTTTTCGGAAGCGGCGCGGCAACTGCGCATCACTCCGTCGGCCGTGAGCCGCCAAGTGGCGCGGCTGGAAGGCACGCTGCGCGTGCGCCTGCTGGAGCGCACCACCCGCAAGCTCAAGCTCACCGACGCCGGGGCCGCCGCCTACAGCCGCTGCCAGGCTCTGGTGGCCGCCGCGCGCGAGGTGTGGGCGCTGAGCGACACGCACACCGCCGCACCCTCGGGCCTGGTGCGCATGAGCATGCCCAAGGCCGTGGGCCGCCAGCTGGTGCACCCGCTGGTGCTACCGTTTTTGCAAAAGTACCCCGAGGTGGACGTGCAACTGCTCATCACCGACCGCACGGTGGATCTGTTCGAAGAATCCATCGACCTGGCCCTGCGCGTGACCGACACGCCGCCCCCGGGTCTTGCAGGGCGGCCGCTGGCCACCTTGCACCACTGCATCTGCGCCAGCCCCCGCTACCTGGCCGAGCGCGGCCACCCCCAGCACCCGCGCGATCTGGAGCAGCATGCCTGCATCACCCTGGGCGAAGACGAGCGCGACCGCCACTGGCGTTTTGAACGCGCGGGCGAAGCCGCCACCGTGGCCGTGCGCGGCCGCTACGTGGCCAACCACAGCGAGGTGCGGCTGGAGGCTGCGATGAATCACCTGGGCATCGCCAGCCTGCCGGGCTTCACGGCACGGGCCGCGCTGGAACGGGGTGAGCTGGTGGCTGTACTGCAGGACTGGACGCACAAGACTTCGTATGCGGGCACGGCCTGGCTGCTGTACCCGCCGAACCGGTTTTTGCCCGCCAAGCTGCGGGTGTGGATTGACCACCTGGTGGTGGGGTTTGCGGGGGTGGAGTAAGTTGGTCGGGTTGGCGGTTCAAACAGGGCGTTCGTAGGGCGCAAGCGCAGGTCAATCTATCCTTCCTGTCCGTAGCATTCGGCCGCTTGACTGGCTGCAATCGACCCGTCGCCGTTCTTCTCCCAACTTTCTGAAAACCGAACCTTTAGTTCGCCAATGTCATCGCATCCAGCGGGCTAGTCGCCGCCGCGCCCCGTGGCCCGGTCCTGCCCCCATACAGCGCGAACCTGAATCAGCTGCGCCTGCAATCGGGGTACTAGTCCACTGAAACCGAGAAATCGGCTGTGCGTGAGGGTCTGGCAGGGCCGCAATCTAGGCGTCGGGCGCAGCCGGGTTGGACACCCGGCGAGCACGGCAACGACGAG
>NZ_JBMIRS010000134.1:0-53180 GCF_049198005.1 Paracidovorax sp. MALMAid1276
TTCGACAAGCTCAGCCCGAACGGATGGGGGCAGGCATCTGAGGCATGTACATAGTCAGGACTTCTAATCAATGTTTCTACACGTCGATGGCGGCGGCCGACCCCGCCCGCTGCCGCAGCTCGAATTTCTGGATCTTGCCGGTGCTGGTCTTGGGCAACTCGCCAAACACCACGGCGCGGGGCACCTTGAATCCGGCGAGGTGTTTTTTGCAGTGGGCCACGATGTCTTCGGGCGTGGTCTGGGCGCCCGCCTTCAGCTCGACAAACGCACACGGCGTTTCGCCCCACTTCGGGTCGGGCTTGGCCACCACAGCGGCGGCCAGCACGTCGGGGTGGCGGTAGAGCACGTCTTCGACCTCGATGGACGAGATGTTCTCGCCGCCCGAGATGATGATGTCCTTGCTGCGGTCCTTGATCTTGATGTAGCCGTCGGGGTACTGCACGGCCAGGTCGCCGCTGTGGAACCATCCGCCGGCAAAGGCTTCTTCCGTCGCTTTCGGGTTCTTCAGGTAGCCCTTCATGGCGATGTTGCCCTTGAACATGATCTCGCCCATGGTTTCGCCGTCCTGCGGCACGGGCAACATCGTCTCGGGGTCGAGCACGCGCACGTCGCGCTCCAGGTGGTAGCGCACGCCCTGGCGGGCGTTGAGGCGGGCGCGCTCGCCGATATCCAGGTCGTCCCAGGCATCGTGCTTGGCGCACACGGTGGCCGGGCCATACACCTCGGTCAGGCCGTAGACGTGGGTCAGGTCGAAGCCCATCTTTTCCATGCCTTCGATCATCGAGGCAGGGGGCGCGGCGCCCGCCACCATGGCCTTGACCCCGGCAGGAACACCGACCTTCATCGCATCGGGCGCGTTGACCAGCATGCCGTGCACGATGGGCGCGCCGCAGTAGTGCGTGACGCCATGCTGGCGAATGGCGTCGAAGATGGCCTGGGCCTCCACCCGGCGCAGGCACACGTTGACGCCCGCGCGGGCCGCCACCGTCCAGGGAAAGCACCAGCCGTTGCAGTGGAACATGGGCAGCGTCCACAGGTAGACCGCGTGCTTGGGCATGTCCCACTCCAGCACGTTGCTGATGGCGTTGGCGGCGGCGCCCCGGTGGTGGTAGACCACGCCCTTGGGGTTGCCGGTGGTGCCGCTGGTGTAGTTGAGGGCGATGGCGTCCCATTCGTCGGCGGGCAAGCTCCAGGCAAACGCCGCATCGCCGCTGGCCACGAAGGCGTCGTAGTCGGTGCCGCCCAGGCTTTGCACGGCGGGGCCGTAGAGGGCGTCCTGCACCTCGATCACGCGAATGGGCGCCGTGCCCGTACGCAGGGCCAGCGCGCGGGCCATGGTGCCGGTGAATTCGGGGTCCACGATCACGGCCTTGGCCTCGCCGTGGTCAAGCATGAAGGCGATCGCCTCAGGGTCCAGCCGGGTGTTGAGGGCATTGAGCACCGCGCCCGCCATGGGCACGCCAAAGTGCGCCTCCACCATGGGCGGCGTGTTGGGCAGCATCGCGGCCACGGTGTCGTTCTTGCCGATGCCGGCCTGCTGCAGCGCGCTGGCCAGCTGGCGGCAGCGGGCGTAGGTCTGGGCCCAGGTTTGGCGCAGCGTGCCGTGCACGATGGCCGGGCGGTCGGGGTAGACATCGGCCGTGCGTTCAATGAACGACAGCGGCGACAGCGGCGCAAAGTTGGCTTCGGTGCGGGGCAGGTGCTGGTCGAAGATGCTCGTCATCATGGGTTGAGAAGGGTTATGAACGGACAGGGGCCACAGCCTATCGTGCCTGCTGGGCTTGCTGGGGTTGCGCCCATCAACGGCGGCTTTGCTTGACACGGTACATGGCCGCGTCGGCGCTGGCCAGCAGCGTGTGCGCATCTTGCGCGTCGCGAGGGTACAGGCTCACGCCGATGCTGGCGCGCACCGGGAACGGCTGGCCCTCAATCTGCAGGGGCGGCTCGAAGGCCTGTGCCAGCTTGCTCGCAATGTGCTGCGCGGCAGCGTCGGAATCCACGTTCTCGCACAGCACGGTGAACTCATCGCCCGCCAGCCGGGCCACGGTATCCGCCTGCCGCACCGCACCCACAATGGTCCGTGCGACGGCCTGCAGCACCAAGTCGCCCACGGCGTGGCCGCGTGTGTCATTGATGGCCTTGAAGTCGTCCAGGTCCACAAACAGCAGCGCGCAGCCGCGCCCGCTGCGGCACGCTCGTTCCAAAGCCTGCTCCAGGTGCAGCGTGAACAGCCGGCGGTTGGGCAGGCCGGTGAGAGCGTCGTGGTGTGCCAGGTGGGCCATGGCGTCGTGGCTCACGTTCAGTGCGGTGATCTGGCGGCCTATCTGCTGCTCCATGTCGTGGATGCTGCGGGCCAGCTCGCCCACCTCGTCCTTGCGGTGCAAGGGCAGAGCGCCATGCGCCTGCCCTTGCGAAAATGCCTTGGTGGCGCCCACCATGGCCTGCAGCGGCTGCGTGACCACGCGCGACACCACGACCGCGAGCGCCACACCCACCAGGCTGAGCACCAACAATATCTTGAGGATGCTGTGGCCCAGGTCGACCACCTCGCCCTGCACTGCCGCAAGCGGCTGCGACAGGCCCACCACCATGAAGCGCCCCTCGCCATGGCCGCCAAACGGCATGCGCACGAACGAGTACACCCGCGCCTGCGCGTCGCCAGCGTCCGGCTGGCTGAGCACCACCTCGTCCTTGCGCCCTTCGATCAATGCAGCGACGGGTGCAAACGCCTCTTGGATCAGAATGCGCTGCCCCCGGTCGAAGCCGAAGGTCTGTGCGGTATCGGGGTGCACCAGAAAATCGCCCCATCGGTTGCTGAGGAAAAAGCCGTAGGTCGCGGGCAGCGCCGCATTGAAGTTCTTCAGAAACGGCTCGGCGGCCACACGCACCACCACGACGCCTCGCACCTTGCCGCCCTGCACCACCGGCGAGGCCATGTTGAAGACGGGCAAGGGGTCGTCTTCGGAACTGCCCTCATGGTTGATACCAAAATCGGACACATACACCGCACCAGGTGCCAACGTCAGGGTCTCGAACACGAAGGGAAAATGCGCCTTCTCCTGCAGCGCCAGGCCCTGCGCCCGCACCAGTGCACTGCCCTGGCGGTCGATACGCACCCGCTCCAGCCCGTGGTCGCCCGCGCTGATGAAGCGGATCTGCTGATAGCTGGGATGGGCCTCCAGGTTGGCTCGAAACACATCGGCCAGTCGATCCATATCGGGCTGCTGCCCCGCCACCGTGGCCAGAAACAGCGTATTGCGGGCCACGGTGCCAAAGCCGGCCTGGATGTGCTGGGAGAGCACCTGGGTCGTGGCCATCAAGGCCCGCTCGGCCCGCCCCTGCAGGCGCGCCCGGCTGGAGTCAAAGGTGTAGTAGCCCGCAAGAACGGACGCAAACACGCTGAACGAGGCCAGCAAGGCCCCCAGGCGCTGCGCGATGCCCCATGTCAGGCGCGGCACGTGTCAGAACCTTTCGGGCCGATCGCCCGACACGATGCGCTGCCACAGCCGCGCGCGCAGGCCTTCGTCTTCCACGGGCTCCAGCCACACGATAGGGCCAGACGGCGCATCGCCCGACAGCGCGGGGGGCTCCTCCAGCGTGTTGGCCAGCCCCTGGCGCCGTGTGAACTCGCGGCTCACGGCCGGATCGAGCATGAAATTGATCCACTCGGCCGCGAGAGCGGCATGGGATGAGCGCCGGGTGATGGCCCAACAATCCAGCCAGGCGAGCGCGCCCTCGCGGGGCACCACATACCCCACATCCAGACCGGCATCGCGCAGCTGCTTGAGTTGCTGCTGGCCGTAGTTGGCATGCATGACCGCCACCTTGTGCCGACGAAACAGCTCCACCGACTCCTCAGGCAGGCTGTAGAACGAGCGCACGTTGCGCCGCAACGCCACCAGGTCCCGGGCCAGCGGGCTGAAGCGGGCCTGGTCGATGCGAAACGGTGCCAGACCCCGGTGCATGGCCGCCAGCGAAAACCCGTGAGAGCTTCCATCGAAGGCAAGCACCTTGCCCTGCCAACGCGGATCCCACATCACGCTGATTGAATCCGGCGGCCTGCCGAACTGCACCCGGTCGTACACGATCCCCATCTCGGAATACGTGAACGGCATCGCAAACACCTGGCCCTTTGCGGCAATGCCCGCGATGGACTGCAGTTGCCGAAACCGCTGCAACTGGCGCGCGGCATTCGGGACCTTGCCCGCGGGAAGTGGGGCCAGCATGTCCTGCGCCACCAGGCGCGCGATCTCGGCCGTGTTGGCTGCCACCAGGTCAAAACCCGGTCCGGCGGTGCTGGCCAGCTTGGCGCGCAGGATGTCATCCGAGCCCACGATCGTGACTTCGAGCTTGACCCGGTGGCGCTTCTCGAAGACGGCCACCACATCCGGGTCGGCATATCCCGGCCACGCCAGCACGCGCAAAACCGATGCAGCCCGTGCAGGGCGGCCGGGCAGCCCCGCCACGCCCCCGGCCAGCAGCGCCAAGGCCCTGCGGCGAGGCAGCGTCTGCTGCGCCCCCGTGACTGCCAACCGATGCCCCGCCATGTCTGTCATGCCGAAAGCCCCACTCGTAATATCCAGTAACAAATAGTTTACGCGGACAATACGCCGGTGACGATCCCTCAGTCTTTCATTCAGGAACTGCTTTCCCGCGTGGACGTGGTCGACATCGTCGGCCGCTATGTGCAGCTCAAGAAGGGCGGGGCCAATTTCATGGGGCTGTGCCCCTTCCATGGCGAGAAGTCGCCTTCGTTCAGCGTCAGCCCCTCCAAGCAGTTCTATCACTGCTTTGGCTGCGGCAAAAATGGCAACGCCATCAGCTTTCTGATGGACCACGCGGGCATGGGCTTTGTGGAGGCCGTGCAGGACCTGGCGCAGGGCATTGGCCTCACGGTGCCGGACGACGACATCTCGCCCCAGGAGCGCGAGCGCGCCGCCGCCGCGCGCCAGAAGCAGGCCACCCTGACCGATGTGCTGGAGAAGGCGGCCGAGGCCTACCGCAAGCAGCTGCGCGCCTCGCAGCGGGCCATCGACTATTTCAAGGGCCGGGGTGTATCGGGGCACGTGGCCAAGCTCTATGGCCTGGGCTATGCGCCCGAGGGCTGGCGCAGCCTGGCCAGCGTGTTCCCGAGCTACGACGACCCGCTGCTGGAAGAAAGCGGCCTGGTCATCGTGGGCGAGGACGGGCAGGACAAGCGCTACGACCGGTTCCGCGACCGGGTGATGTTCCCCATCCGCAATGTCAAGGGCGAGTGCATCGGCTTTGGCGGGCGGGTGCTGGGCGATGAAAAGCCCAAATACCTCAATTCGCCGGAAACCCCGGTGTTCCACAAAGGCCGCGAGCTGTACGGCCTGTTCGAGGCGCGCACCGCCATCCGCGAGCATGGCTATGCGCTCGTCACCGAGGGCTACATGGATGTGGTGGCCCTGGCGCAGCTGGGGTTTCCGAACGCGGTGGCCACGCTGGGCACGGCCTGCACGCCCGAGCATGTGCACAAGCTGCTGCGCTTTACCGATGCGGTGGTGTTCAGTTTCGACGGCGACGCCGCCGGCCGCCGCGCCGCGCGCAAGGCGCTGGAAGCGGCCCTGCCGCATGCCAGCGACACGCGCAGCATCAAGTTTCTCTTCCTGCCCGCCGAGCACGACCCGGACACCTTCATCCGCGAGCACGGCACCGACGCCTTTGCCCGCGCCGTGGCCGACGCGGTGCCGCTGAGCCGCTTTCTGGTGGACGCCGCCAGCGAAGGCTGCGACCTGGCCACCGCCGAGGGCCGCGCCCACATGGCCAGCAACGCCCGCCCGCTGTGGACGGCGCTGCCCGACGGCGTGCTCAAGCGCCAGCTGCTGAGCGAGCTGGCCGACAAGACCCAGCTGAACGCGCGCGACCTGGCCGACCTGTGGGGCCCCGCCACGGGCCGCGATGCACCGCGCCACCCGGGCCCAGGCACCCCGTTGCCGGCCGTGCGCCATGGCACGCCAGCGGCGCCAGGCGAAGCCCCCCCGTGGGACCTTCCCCCCGACGCCGACGGCTGGGCCCCGGCGGGCGATCCCGCTGCTGCGGGTTACGGTGGTCATGGCGGATATGGCGGATATGGCGACCACGAGGCCTACAGCCCCCCCGGCGCCTACGGCCAGGGCAAACCGCCGTTTCGCAAGAGCGGCGACTGGAAAAGCGGCGGCAGCTGGAAGAAAAAAGACCGCGATGCCGCACCCTGGCCGCCGCAGCCTCGCCTGCCCCGCACCCCCACGGCCAGCCGCATCGACCATGCCGCGCGGCTGCTGCTGTCGCACATGGCGTTTCTGGAAGAGCTGACGCACGACGACCATGCCAGCCTGTGTGCCCAGCCCTCGCCCCACGGCCCCTTGTTTGCGTGGCTGGAGGCGCAGTTTCATGAGCACGGCCCGCTGCCCTGGGCGGTATTGCGCGAGAGCCTGCGCGACCACGAGTGCGAAGCGCTGGCCGTGAAGGTGATGACGGGCTCGCACGCCCAGACCGAAGGCGATGTGCAGGAGCTGCGCCTGGAACTGCGCGACCTGCTCAACCGCATGCAGATCGAAGACATCAAGGAGCAGCAAAAGCTGCTGGTGCTGCAGGTGCAGCAGGACCCCTCCGCGCTGGAGCGCTACCGCCTTCTGGCGGAAAAACGCAGGATTTTGGAGCAGCCGGTGGGGCGGACCGCTTGAAATCGGGCCCGAAGGTATAATGTAGGGTTAGTTAGTAGCGGCAAGAGCGACAGCAGCACCTCCGAGCCGGGCCTCCACACTCGCGCGCACCTCAGCGCCCCTGGGCCCACCCATCGCAAGGACTGCACACCAAATGATCGCCCAGACATCTTGCCCCTGAGGGCCTCCCCTCAAAGCGCGAAACACCGCTTTCGCGCCGCCACCCGCGCCGGGACCTGTGGCGCTTGCGTTTTCTTTGTGTCCGTTTTTGATTCTGAGGTTCTTCATGCCCGCTCAAAAGTCCGCGAAGCCATCCAAGTCCGCTCCAGGCACCGCCGCCAAGGCTGTTGTCTCCAAAACCGCCGCCAAGGCCCCGGCAAAGGCCGTCCCCAAGAAGGCTGCTGCCGCACCCGCCCCGGTTGCCAAGAAAGTGAAAACTGTGCCCGTGAAAAGTTCTGCCGAGCTGACCAAAGCTGCCGACGAATTGCTGAAGAAAAAGCCCGCCAAGGCGGCTGCCGCCGCTGAAGACGACACCCCCAAGAAGCGCCCTGGCCGCCCCGCCAAGGCGGCTGGCTCCGCTGACGCCAAGGCGGCCCCCGCCAAGCGCGGCCGCAAGCCCAAGGCGGCCGCAGCCAGCGACGAAGGCAGCGACGACGCCGACCTGTCGGACATCGAATCCGACCTGGAAGGCGAGGTCGAAGAGACCACCGAGGCCGCAGCCACGGTGGAAAAGGTCAAGCCCCTGCGCATGAAGATCAGCAAGGCCAAGGAACGCGCCTTGATGAAGGAATTCGGCCTGGACGAAACCGTCCTCTCCGAAGAAGACATGGCCAAGCGCCGCGCGCGCCTGAAGGCCCTGATCAAGCTGGGCAAGACGCGCGGCTACCTCACGCACGTTGAAATCAACGACCATCTGCCCGACAAGCTGGTCGATGCCGAAACGTTGGAAGCCGTCATCACCACGCTGAACGACCTGGGCGTGGCGGTGTACGAGCAGACGCCCGACGCCGAAGCGCTGATCATCACCGACAACGCCCCCGCTGGCGCGACCGAAGAAGAAGCCGAAGAAGCCGCCGAAGCGGCGCTGTCCACCGTGGACTCCGAATTCGGCCGCACCACCGACCCCGTGCGCATGTACATGCGCGAAATGGGCACGGTGGAGCTGCTCACCCGTGAAGGCGAAATCGAGATCGCCAAGCGCATCGAAGGCGGCCTGATGGCCATGATGGAGGCGATCAGCGCATCGCCCGCCACCATCGCCGAGATCCTGAACATGGGCGAGGAGATCCGCGAAGGCAAGGTCGTCATCTCGACCATCGTGGACGGCTTCTCCAACCCCGACGAGGCCGACGACTATGTGGCCGAAGAAGACTTCGACGAGTTCGACGAGGCCGACGATGACGACGGCAAGGGCGGCAGCAAGGCGCTGACCAAGAAGCTCGAAGAGTTGAAGAAGCAGGCGCTGGAGCGCTTCGACAAGCTGCGCGAGCTGTTCGAGAAGGTGCACAAGGTGTACGACAAGGAAGGCTACGGCACGCCGGCCTACCTCAAGGCCCAGCACGCCCTGTCGGCCGAGCTGATGACCATCCGCTTCACCGCCAAGACCATCGAGAAGCTGTGCGACATGGTGCGCAGCCAGGTGGACGATGTGCGCAAGAAGGAGCGCGAGCTGCGCCGCATCATCGTGGACAAGTGCGGCATGCCGCAGGAAACCTTCATCAAGGACTTCCCGCCCAACCTGCTGAACCTGCAATGGGTGGAAAAGCAGGCCGCCGCAGGCAAGCCCTGGTCGGCCGTGATGGCCCGCAACGTGCCGCCCATCCAGGACCTGCAGCAAAAGCTGATGGACCTGCAGGCGCGCGTGGTGGTGCCGCTGTCCGAGCTCAAGGGCATCAACAAGCGCATGAACGAGGGCGAAGCCACCTCGCGCGATGCCAAGAAGGAAATGATCGAGGCCAACCTGCGCCTCGTGATCTCGATCGCCAAGAAGTACACCAACCGCGGCCTGCAGTTCCTCGACCTGATCCAGGAAGGCAACATCGGCCTGATGAAGGCGGTGGACAAGTTCGAATACCGCCGCGGCTACAAATTCTCGACGTACGCCACGTGGTGGATCCGCCAGGCCATCACCCGCTCGATCGCCGACCAGGCGCGCACCATCCGCATCCCGGTGCACATGATCGAGACGATCAACAAGATGAACCGCATCAGCCGCCAGCACCTGCAAGAGTTTGGCTTCGAGCCCGATGCGTCCATCCTGGCCGCCAAGATGGAGATCCCGGAAGACAAGATCCGCAAGATCATGAAGATCGCCAAGGAGCCGATCTCGATGGAAACCCCCATCGGCGACGACGACGACAGCCACCTGGGCGACTTCATCGAGGATGGCGCCAACACCGCGCCCATCGAAGCCGCCATGCAGGCCGGCCTGCGCGACGTGGTCAAGGACATCCTCGACGGCCTGACCCCGCGCGAGGCCAAGGTGCTGCGCATGCGCTTCGGCATCGAGATGACCAGCGACCACACGCTGGAAGAAGTGGGCAAGCAGTTCGACGTGACCCGCGAGCGCATCCGCCAGATCGAAGCCAAGGCACTGCGCAAACTCAAGCACCCCTCGCGTTCGGACAAGCTGCGCAGCTTCATCGATTCGCTGTAAACCCTCGGCTGGCCCCCCGGCCCCAAGGCTCAACGCCCTGCCCCGCACCTGCGGCGCAGGGCTTTTTTTTGGGGGGCCATCGCGGCATTCGCGTTTTCCCTGAGACCGCGGACAGCCATCTGACAGCTTGGACAGCGACCATGGCCGCGCACACCGCGGGCGCTGCGCCCTCGCGCTGCATTCACAAGAACACAACACTCCACACCGTCTGGAGGGGACTCGCATGACCGCACCGATCCATCGCCGCAAGGCCCTTGCGCATACGTTCGCCGCCGCCGCTGCCGCGTGGGGCCTGCCCGCCGTTCCCGCCTGGGCGCAGGCCAGCTCGGCGGCAACGCCCCGCCCTGCCTCTGCCAAGGCGCCCCGGCTGGCCACCACGCTGCGCATCGTGATCCCGGCCAACCCCGGTGGCGGGTGGGACCAGACCGGCCGCGCCCTGGGCGCCGCCCTGGTGGGTGTGGGCGCTGTCGACCATATCGACTATGAAAACATCGGCGGCAAGGGCGGCACCATTGGCCTCGCCAAATATGCCGAGAAGTACGGCGCCGATGCCAACACGCTGCTGATGGGCGGCATGGTGATGGTGGGCGCCGTCGCGCTGCAAAAGCCCGCCGTGGACATGGGCCACATCCAGCCCCTGGCGCGCCTGACCAGCGACTACCTGGTGGCGGCCGTCGCTGCCCCGTCGCCCATCAAGACCACACAGGACCTGGCGGGCGCGCTGCGGGCCGACCTGCGCGGCATGCCCGTGGCGGGGGGATCGGCCGGTGGGGTGGACCACATGTTTGCGGGCGTGCTGGCACGTGCTGCCAAGGCCCGGCCCGAAGACCTGGTCTACAAGCCGTTTGCGGGCGGCGCCGACGTGGTGGAAGCGTTGATGAGCGGCGCCGCCAGCGTGGGCCTGTCCGGCTACAGCGAATTCAGCGACGCGCTGGCCTCGGGCAAGCTGCGCGCCATTGGCGTGTCGTCGCGCCGCAGCGTGTTCGGCGTGCCCGCGTTTCGCGAACAGGGGCTGGACGCGGTGATGGCCAACTGGCGCGGCGTGTTCACCGGCAAGGGCGTGGCGCCTGCCCGCACCGCAGAGATGCTTGCCGCGGTAGAGGCGGCCACGCACCACGAGTCCTGGGCGCGCACGCTCAGGCAGAACCGGTGGGAGCCCTCTTGGCTTGCCGGCAAGGATTTGGCAGAGTTCATGGAACTCGATCTCACCACCGCCCGCGTGATGGTGTACCTGCTCAAGCTCAAGGCCTGACGCCGCGCGCGCACTGCACCGCCCCCTGCTGCACCTTTGGAGCCCCCCATGAAAATGTCCAACCACTCCATCGGCGCGCGCATGGCCACGGCCCTGGGACTGGTGCTGGCCCTGCTACTGGGCGCCGCACTGTTCGGCATTGCCACGCTGTACCGCACGCTGGACACCTACGACACCACCGTGCTGGGCCGCGTGGCGCAGGAGCGCGCCGTGAGCCGCATGGAAAGCGAGTTCAAGACCCAGGTGCTGGAATGGAAGAACACCTTGCTGCGCGGCGAAGACTCACGCAAGCGCGAGCTGCACTGGGCCGCCTTTCAGGCCAGCGAAAAACGCGTGGCCGATGCGGCCAAAGCGCTGGAGCCCCAGCTGAGCGACGCGCAGGAAAAAGCAGCGCTGCAAAAGTTCAGCCAGGCCCACGCGCAGATGGCGCAGGGCTACCGCAAGGGTTTTGAGGTGTTTCAGTCGCTGGGCTTTGTGCCCTCGGCCGGGGATGCCGACGTGGCCGACATCGACCAGGGCCCCGCCAAGCTGCTGACCGAACTGGGCCAGCAGGTGGCCGCCAGCAGCGCGGCCATCGCGCAGCAGGCGGCGCAGGACGCGCGGCGCGCACTGGTCAGCAGCCTGGTGGCGCTGGCGCTGGTCACGGCGCTGGGCGCCTGCGCGGGCTGGCTGCTCACGCGCTCGGTGGTGCGTCCCTTGGGCGTGGCTGTCTCGCTGGCGCACAAGGTGGCGGCGGGCGACCTCACCACCGCCATCCGCGTGGAGGGCCGCGACGAACCGGCCCGGCTGCTGGAAGCCCTGCGCGCCATGCAGGACAACCTGGAGAACGTGGTGGCCGGCGTGCGCAGCAACGCCGAGGGTGTGGCCAGCGCCAGCGCCGAGATCGCGCAGGGCAATGCCGACCTGAGCATGCGCACCGAAGACCAGGCCTCGTCGCTGGACGAAACCACCTCGTCCATGCAGCAGCTGCAGGCCACGGTGAAGCAAAACGCCGCCAACGCGCAGCGCGCGAACGAGCTTGCGCGAAGCGGCGCCACCGTGGCGCAGCGTGGCGGCGACGTGGTCACGCAGATGGTGGACGTGGTGCAGGGCATTCAGGAGAGTTCGCGCCGCATCGCCGACATCATCGGAGTCATCGATGGCATCGCCTTCCAGACCAACATCCTCGCCCTCAACGCTGCGGTGGAGGCCGCCCGCGCGGGCGAACAAGGCCGCGGGTTTGCCGTGGTGGCCAGCGAAGTGCGCAACCTGGCCACCCGCAGCGCCAGCGCGGCACGCGAGATCAAGGCGCTGATACAGACCAGTGTGGAGCGCGTGCAGGCGGGCTCCGACCTGGCACGCCATGCGGGTACCACCATGGCCGAGGTGGTGTCTTCCATCCAGGGCGTGAGCGCGCTGATGGAGGACATCAGCCAGGCCAGCGCCGCCCAGACCACCGACATGCAACGCGTGACGCAGGCCATCGTGCGCATGGACGAGGCCACGCAGCAGAACGCCGCGCTGGTGGAAGAGTCGGCCGCCGCAGCGGCTGCGCTGCGCGACCAGGCCGAGCGGCTGTCGCAGGTGGTGTCGGTGTTCAACGTGGGCACGGCGCCCGCTGCGGCCCACGCGGCGGCAGAGCGCCCCATGGCGGTGCCACCACCCGCACCGGCGCGGCCCCTGCCGCAGGCCCGCACGCCGAAGGTGGCTGCCCCGGCGCGCGCACCCGCCGCGCCCAAGGCGCTGGGGCCTGCCGCCAAGGCCACCGCCACGGCCAAGGCGCCGGCCACCGGCGCATCCGGCGACGACGACCAATGGGAGAACTTCTGATGCACCACGCAACGACGATGGCGGCGCCCGCCGCCGACGGCCGGACGCTGGCGGCCCCGGGCCAGTACCTGAGCTTTGCGCTGGGCGGTGAAAGCTATGGCATCGACATCATGAAGGTGCAGGAGATCCGCTCGTACGAGACGCCCACCCGCATGCCCAACACCACCGGTTTTCTGCTGGGCGTGGTCAATCTGCGCGGCGTGGTCGTGCCCATCATCGACCTGCGCCTGCGCTTTGCCTGCCCCAGCGCGGAGATCACGCCATCCACAGTGGTCATCGTGATTGACCTGGGCGACCGCGTGGTGGGCGTGGTGGTGGATGCGGTGCGCGACGTGGTCACGCTGGAAGCCGACATGGTGCGCGCTGCGCCCGGCATGTCGGCCACGCTGGACGCCAACGCCATCAGCGGCCTGGCCCAGGTGGGCGAGCGCATGCTGATCCTGCTGGACATCGAGGCGCTGCTCGGCGACGTGGCGCCGGTCGATGGGTCTGCCGCCTAGCTGCTATTTTGTTAATAGCTAAAAATGCCCGCAGCAAAAGCGCTGGCGGGCATTTTTGCTTGTGATCTTCAAAGCTGCGCCCCCTCCACCAGAAACTGCACCCGCCGCTCGCCCTTCCACTCGTTCACGTCGAGCCGGAAGGCCAGCACCACGCGCGCGGGCAACTGCTCGGTGTGGCCAAACCAGATCGCGTCGATGGGGCTGCCCTGGTGCATGAGCTTGAGCGACAGGTGGTTCTTGGCCTCGCCCACCAGGCGCTGGCTGAGCACCTGCACCTCTTCGCTGAAGGTGGGCGGCAAGAAGCCCTGG
Source organism: Paracidovorax sp. MALMAid1276 (assembly GCF_049198005.1). NCBI lineage: Bacteria > Pseudomonadati > Pseudomonadota > Betaproteobacteria > Burkholderiales > Comamonadaceae > Paracidovorax > Paracidovorax sp. MALMAid1276. Next base: position 13,192 of record NZ_JBMIRS010000134.1, read on the forward strand.
CCCCAGACCTCGCGGTGCAGCAGGTCCACGATGTCGGCGCGCACGTGCTCGGGCGCCAGGGGGCCGTCGGTCTCGATGCGGCGGGTGAGGGTGGCGGCGTCCAGCCATTCCTGCGCCACCTGGGCAAAGGCCTGCTCGAACACGTCGAACGCTTCCTCGGCCACGGTGCAGCCCGCCGCCATGGCGTGGCCGCCAAACTTGAGGATCACGCCCGGGTGGCGTTTGGCCACCAGGTCCAGCGCGTCGCGCAGGTGAAACCCAGGGATGGACCGGCCCGAGCCCTTGAGCTCATGCTCCTTGCCCGGCGCGCTGCTGGCCGCGAATACGAACGTGGGGCGGTGCAGCTTGTCCTTGATGCGGCTGGCCACGATGCCCACCACGCCTTCGTGAAAGTCGGGGTCGAACACGCTGATCGCGGGCGGCGGCGCTTCGCTTTCGTCAAACAGGCTTTCGGCCATGAGCATGGCCTGCTCGCGCATGCCGCCCTCGATCTCGCGGCGCTCGCGGTTGATGCCGTCGAGCGTGCTGGCAAGTTCTGCGGCGCGGGCCGTGTTGTCGGTCAGTAGGCATTCGATGCCCAGCGTCATGTCGGCCAGGCGCCCTGCGGCGTTGATGCGCGGGCCTAAAGCAAAACCAAAGTCGAAGGTGGTGGCGGCGGGCGCCTTGCGGCCGGCGGCATGGAAGAGGGCCGCCACGCCGGGCGGCATGGCCCCGGCGCGAATGCGCTTCAAGCCTTGGGCGACCAGGCGGCGGTTGTTGGCATCGAGCCTGACTACGTCGGCCACGGTGCCCAGTGCCACGAGCGGCAGCAGCGGGTCGAGCTTGGGCTGCGTGGCGGCATCGAAGACCCCTCGCGCGCGCAGTTCCGAGCGCAGTGCCAGCAACACGTAGAACATCACGCCCACGCCCGCCATGGATTTGCTCTCGAACGTGCAGCCCGGCTGGTTGGGGTTGACGATGGCATCGGCCGCAGGCAGCGCGGGGCCGGGCAGGTGGTGGTCGGTCACCACCACGGTGAGCCCCAGGGCCTTGGCTTCGGCAACGCCTTCGACGCTGGCAATGCCGTTGTCCACGGTGATGAGCACGTCGGCGCCGCGCTCGGCCACGCGGCGGGCGATGGGTGGCGTGAGGCCGTAGCCGTCGGTCACACGGTCAGGCACGAGGTAATCCACGTGCTGCGCGCCCAGCAGCCGCAGGCCGCGCACGCCCACGGCGCAGGCCGTGGCGCCGTCGCAGTCGTAGTCGGCCACGATCACCATGCGCCGGTGCTGCAGCACGGCATCGGCCAGCAGGCGGGCGGCGGCGTCAATGCCCTTGAGCCCGCCGGGCGGCAGCAGGCGGGCCAGGCCGTCGTCCAGCTCGTCCTTGCCCAGCACGCCGCGCGCGGCATACAGGCGCGCCAGCAGCGGGTGCACGCCGGCCTGCTCCAACGCCCATGCAGCGCGGGGGGGAATGTCTCTCGCTATTATTTTCATAGCTGCCTGAGCACGTCCATAAAGCGCTGGGGCCTGAAAAGGCTTTGAAAACGCTGGGCCAGCGAGCGCGGTGCGCTGTGAAAGGCCCGCGTGTTGCGTTCGCCGCAAAGGGTCAGCTGCACCGGAGATCCGCCCTCGGCCCGGCGCAGCAGGTCGGCCACGGGCCCCGCGTCCAGCGCGGCCCAGGCAGCCGCCCAGGCGCGCCAGTCCTCGCGCATGGCGGCGTCGCGCAGCGTGGTGGGCAGGTGTGGTGGTGCGGCCGTTGCGGCGGGCACAGGCTGGGGCAGCACGCCCGTGCCGTGCACCCAGAACGAGTTCACAACCGGCAGGCCGCGCGCGGTGCGCTCGTCGTTGAAGGCGTGGGTGTAGAGCAGCATCTGCATCTCGCTGTGCAGGCGGTGCAGCACGCGCGCTTGCTTGGCGTCGGGCATCCAGGCGCGCACGTCGCGCAGCAGCACGCGCTCCAGCGAGGCGGTGGCCAGATCGGCAAAAAGCACGCCGCTGGCCAGCCAGCGCGTGGGCTCGTCGTAGTGCAGGGTGATGCCGTCTTCGGCAAACCAGGGTGCCACGATGGCCAGCAGCGCGCGCGACGCGGCCTCGTCCAGGCCGAGCTGGGCGGGGTCGCGCAGCGTCACATGGTCGGTGCTGACCTGCCACTGGCAGGGGGTGACAAAGGCCCAGGCTTCTTCGCCCGCCGCCAGGCCTTGCTGCTGGCGGTGCCAGGCGGCCCAGGGCGTGCGGCCGTCACCGGCCGGCAGGCCCAGGGCGCGGGCCAGGGCGCGTTCGTGGGGGGTGGAGAAGCTGGTTTCCTCGCCATTGTCGCTGGCACTGGGCAGGGGGCTGAGCCGGGCCAGAAGCCGGTCCAGGTGGGGCAGGGACAGGCCCTGCAGGGCTTGCTGGCATCCGTTGGCGGCGCTGGCCGCATGGGGGATGAGCAAATGGTTGGTGTCCGACATCCCCCTATTGTCCGGGATGCCACAATCGGCCCCGGCCCAGACCCGGCATTCCGCCGCAGCCCACGGCCTTCCTTCCGAATCCATGCAAATCCCCTACGAACTGGCCCTGGGCTGGCGCTACACGCGCGCGGGCCGCGCCACGCGGCGCAACGGCTTCATCTCGTTCATCTCGGGCGTGTCCATGCTGGGCATCGCGCTCGGTGTGGCGGCGCTCATCATCGTGCTGAGCGTGATGAACGGCTTTCAAAAGGAAGTGCGCGACCGCATGCTCAGCGTGGTCTCGCACATCGAGATCTTCGCCCCGCAGGGCGCAGCGCTGCCCGACCCCGCGCGCACCCTGGCCGAAGCGAAGCAGAACCCCAACGTGATCGGCGCCGCGCCCTTTGTGGCCGCGCAGGCCCTGCTGGCGCGTGGCGAGGACATGAAGGGCGCCTTGGTGCGCGGCATCGACCCGGCGCTGGAAGGCGCAGTGACCGACCTGGCCGCCACCAATGCGCAGGTGCTGCAGCAGCTGGTGCCGGGCGAGTTCCGCGTGGTGCTGGGCGGCGAACTGGCCCGGGCCCTGGGCGTGCGTGCGGGCGACGCCGTGACGCTGATCGCGCCTGCCGGCCAGGTCACCCCGGCCGGCGTGGTGCCGCGCCTCAAGCAGATGACGGTGGCGGGCACGTTCGACTCAGGCCACTACGAATACGACTCGGCCCTGGTGCTGCTGCACCATGAGGACGCACAGCGCATCTTCCGCCTGGAAGGCCCCACGGGCGTGCGCCTGAAGCTCAAGGACCTGCACCAGGCGCGCGAGGTGGCGCAGCAACTGGCGGGAAGCCTCAGCGGCATGCTGCTGATCCGCGACTGGACGCAGCAGAACCGCACCTGGTTCGCCGCCGTGCAGCTTGAAAAACGCATGATGTTCATCATCCTCACGCTGATCGTGGCGGTGGCCGCGTTCAATCTGGTCTCTACCCTGGTGATGACCGTGACCGACAAGCGCGCCGACATCGCCATCCTGCGCACGCTGGGCGCCAGCCCGAAAAGCATCATGGGCATCTTCGTGGTGCAGGGCGCCATGGTGGGCGTGATCGGAACGGCCGTGGGGCTGTTGCTGGGCCTGGGCGTGGCGTTCAACATCGATGTGATCGTGCCCGCCATCGAAAAGGCCCTGAACGCGAGCTTTCTGCCCAAGGACATCTACCTCATCAGCAAGATGCCCAGCGAGCCACAAAGCAGCGACATCGTGCCGATCGGCGTCGTCTCGCTCGTCTTGGCTTTTGTGGCCACCCTGTATCCCAGCTGGCGCGCCAGCCGCGTCAACCCGGCCGAGGCCCTTCGCTATGAATAATGTAGCTGTCAGCGCAATGCCAGAAAGCGCTGGAGGCCAAAATGGCTTGAAAAAAAATGAGGTGGTGCTCGAAGCCCGTGGCATCACCAAGCGCTTCACCGAAGGCCGCCTGGATGTGACGGTGCTGCAGGGCGTGGACCTGCAGATCCACGCCGGAGAAACGCTGGCCATCGTCGGCGCCTCCGGCTCGGGCAAGAGCACGCTGTTGCACCTGCTGGGCGCGCTGGATGCGCCCAGTGCGGGCACCGTGCGCCTGAAGGGCGAAGACATGTCGGCCTTGTCGCCGCAGGCCCAGGGCCAGATGCGCAACCAGCATCTGGGCTTTATCTACCAGTTCCACCACCTGCTGCCCGAGTTCAGCGCGCTGGACAACGTGGCCATGCCGCTGCGCATCCGGCGCATGCCGCCAGAGCAGGCGCACCAGGCCGCAGAGCAGGTGCTGGCGGCCGTGGGCCTTGCGGCGCGCGTGCACCATCGCCCGGCCGAGCTGTCGGGCGGCGAGCGCCAGCGCGTGGCGATTGCGCGCGCGCTGGTGACGCGGCCCGCCTGCGTGCTGGCCGACGAGCCCACCGGCAACCTCGACCGGCGCACCGCCGATGGCGTGTTCGAGCTGATGCTGCAGCTGGCGCGCGACCACGGCACCGCCTTTGTGATGGTCACGCACGACGAATCCCTGGCCGCGCGCTGCGGCCGCGTGGTGCGGATCGCCGAAGGCAGGCTGCAGACGGCGCTGTGATGCCCACCCCGGGCGCGTGCCAGGGGCGGTGAGGCTGCGCCGCAGAGCGCCGCCGGTTCAGATGCCCAGGATCTCCTTGGCGTCGGCCAGTGACTTCATCGACTCGGCGTGTTTGCCCGCCTTGTGCTGGGCTTCGCCATCCGCGCGCAGCTGCTTGACCTTGGCCGCGTTGTCGGCCGAGAGGCTGGGGTTCGTGGCCAGCTTCGCGTCAATGGCCTTCATCTCGTTGGGGCAGTTGTGGGCCAGCGCGCTGGCAGCGGCAAAGGCCAAGACGGCGGCCAGCGTGGTGGAGCGGATCGAGGGGCGCATGGAGTCTCCTTTTTTGTCGCGTTGATGCGATGCCGGGTCTGGTGGTGCATGCACAAGGCGGCGCCCGGCCGCCGCCTCGTGATTCGATCAACGGGAAGGGGCTGGACGGCTACAACACGCGCCCATACCACCACACCGACAGCCCCGCAGCCAGCAGCGCCAGCGCGGCGCCCAGCAGTGCCAGCAGCGAGGAGACTTCGGTCTCCTTCTTCTCTACCGTCAGCCGTGAACTGAGCGTCTCGTACACCTTCTTCAGGTCGGCCGCCGTGGCCGCATGGAAGTATTCGGCGTTGGTGCGCGTGGCCACGGACTTGAGGGTTTCCTCGTCCAGCCGCACCCGCATGGACCAGCCTTCAAAGCCGATGGTCTCGCCCTGCACCGTGCCCACGCCCACGGTGTACACGCGCACGCCCCGGTCGGCGGCCCATTTGGCGGCTTCGAGCGGGTCCACACCAGTGGTGCGCTGGCCGTCGGTCAGCATGATGATGGCGGCCGAGTTGTACGAGCCCGGCGCCACGGGCACAAAGGGCTTGGGCGGGTCCTGCTTGCCGATCTCTTCGATGGGGCGCGGGCGCATGGCCTGGCGCCCGCCGAGGGCGGCGATGTCGATGCCCGCGTCCGGGAACAGCGTGGCCAGCGACAGCATGATGCCGTTGCCCGTGGCCGTGCCGCGCTGCAGCTGAAAGCTGTCGATGGCTTTCACCAGGTCTTCGCGGCTCTGGGTGGGCAACTGGGCCAGCTGGGCGCTGCCCGCAAAGGCCACGATGCCCACGCGCACATGGCGCGGCAGCTCGGCGATGAAGGCCTTGGCGGCATTCTGGGCGGCGGTGATGCGGTCGGGCTCCACGTCGGTGGCCCGCATGCTGCCCGACACGTCCATGGCCAGCATGATGGTCTGGTCCTGCGAGGGCAGGGTGATGACGGCCAGCGGGCGCGCGGCGGCCAGCAGCAGGGCCACCAGCGCCAGCAGGAACAGCGCGGGCGGGATGTGGCGGCGCAGGTTCTGTCGCGGGCCCATGGCCTCGCGCACCAGCGACAGGCTGGAATAACTGAGCGCCGTTTTTTTGCGCCGGTGCAGCAGCCACCAGTACAGCAGCACCAGCAGGGGCACAACCAGCAACAACCAAAGCAGGGTGGGCCAGAGAAAAACCATGGAGTTCCTTGAAGGCGGTGTTCGGATGCGTGGGAGGTTCAGGCCGCCTGCGATGGCGCGCGCGCCGTGCGTACGCGGCGCTGCCGCAGGTCCATGAAGCGCAGGAGCGCGTCCACTAGGTCGTCATCGGTGCACAGCTCCAGCGTGTCGGCGCCTGCACGGGTGAGGCCCTCGCGCAGGGCCGCCTCGCGCTGGGCGGCCAGGCGGGCGAAGCGGTGCCGAAACGCCGCGTCGTGCGTGTCCACCTGCAGCTGCTCGCCGCTTTCGGCATCGCGCAGGGTGACCAGGCCGACGTCGGGCAGCTCCAGCTCCAGCGGGTCCAGCAGGCGCACGGCGACCACGTCGTGGCGCTGCGCGAGCTGGGCCAGGGGCTTTTCCCAGCCCGGGGCGCTGATGAAGTCGGACACCACGAACACCGTGCTGCGGCGGCGCACCGTGGCCAGGCCCGCCTGCAGCAGCCGGTGCAGCTCGGTGCCCGCACCGCCTTGCGGGTGCGCGGCCGCCGCCGGGGCCAGCAGCCGGTGCACCAAGTGCAGCACATGGGCGCGGCTGCTGCGTGGCGGCAGAACATGGTCGACGGCGCGCTGGGCGCCCGGGGCCTCTGCGCCCGCGCCGTACAGCATGGCGCCCACGCGGTTGCCATGGCGGGTCAGCAGGCGCGACAGCACGGCCACAAAGCCGGTGAGGATGTCGCGCTTGGCGTTGCCCTGCGGGCCGAAGTTGATGGACGGGCTCAGGTCGAGCAGAAACCAGGCGGACATCTCGCGGTCTTCGGTGAACACACGCACATGGGGCAGGTTCAGGCGGGCCGTCACGTTCCAGTCGATGTGGCGCACATCGTCGTGCGGCTGGTACTCGCGCAGGTCGGCCAGGTCCAGGCCGCTGCCGCGCATCAGCGTGCGGTAGTCGCCTTGCAGCAACCCGTCGAGGCGGCGGATGACCTTCCACTCCAGCTCGCGCAGCAGACGGTCTGCCTGGCCCGGCACGGTGGGCAGCGCATGCACGGTGGCCGTGGCGGGCGCGGCCGAGGGGTCAGGCTGTTTTTTGCTCATGGTGCAGCGGCCGGGCGGGCGCCGGAATCTTGGCCATGATGCGCGCGATGAGGGCGTCGGCGTCCAGCCCCTCGGAGAGCGCTTCATACGACAGGGCCACGCGGTGGCGCAGCACGTCGGCCGCGAGGTCCACCATGTCTTCGGGCAGCACGTAGTTGCGCCCGCGCAGCATGGCCAGGGCCTGCGCGCCTTCTGCCAGCGAAATGGTGGCGCGCGGGCTGGCGCCGCAGCTGATGTAGCCGGCCAGGTCCTTGAGCCCATGGCGCGCGGGCTCGCGCGTGGCGGCCACCAGTTTCACGGCGTACTGCAGCATCGACGGATCCACATACACCGTGCGGCATTCGGCCTGCAGCGCGGCCAGTTGCGCCGTGGTGGCCACGGGCAACACCTGCACGGGCACATCCAGCGCGCGCTGGGCAATCACGAACTCTTCTTCCTCGGTGGGGTAGCCGAGCAGCACCTTCATCATGAACCGGTCCACCTGCGCTTCGGGCAGGGCATAGGTGCCCTCGGTCTCGATGGGGTTCTGCGTGGCCATGACGAGGAAGGGCTCGGGCACCTTGTGCGTTTCGCCCGCAATCGTCACCTGGCGCTCCTGCATCACCTCCAGCAGCGCGCTCTGCACCTTGGCGGGGGCGCGGTTGATCTCGTCGGCCAGCAGCAGGTGGGTGAACACCGGGCCCAGCGTGGTGCTGAACTCGCCGGTCTTCTGGTTGTACATGCGCGTGCCCACCAGGTCGGCGGGCACCAGGTCGGGTGTGAACTGGATGCGCTTGAAACTGCCCTGGATGGTGCTGGCCAGGGTCTTCACCGTCAGCGTCTTGGCCAGGCCGGGAACGCCTTCCACCAGCAGATGGCCCTGCGCCAGCATGGCCACCATCACGCGTTCCAGAAAGCGGTCCTGGCCCACCACGACGCGCTTGACTTCGTAGAGCACCTGTTCCATCAGGGTGGCGGTGCTGGGAGTGGTTTCCATGGCTTTCTTCCTTGTGAATGTCAACGATGGGGTGAACGTCATCGGCCGCGAAGGCCCGCTAGAACGGGGGCATGCTCACGGCAGAAGCCGCGTTCTCGATGGGTACGGCAAAGCCGATGCCGATAAAGGTGCGCGCGGGTGTGGGGTTGAGGATGGCGGTGACGATGCCCACCACTTCGCCATCGAGCGTGACCAGGGGGCCGCCCGAATTGCCCGGGTTGGCGGCTGCGTCGAACTGGATCAGGTTGCTGAGCTGGCGCTTGCCCTCCGGAGAGGTGAATTCGCGCTTGAGGCCAGACACTACGCCTGCGGACGCCGACGGCCCGATACCGAATGGGAAGCCGACGGCCACCACGTGGTCCCCGGGGCGCAGGTCTTGCGTGGAGCGCAGCGCAGCGGCCTCCAGGTCGTCGGGCACCTTGTGGGCCTGCAGCACGGCCAGGTCGTTCTCGGGCTGGGCGCCGGTGATGCTGGCGGTGGTCTCCATGCCGTCGTGGAAGGTCACGGTGATGCGGTCCGAGCCCAGCACCACGTGCAGGTTGGTCAGGATGGTGCCCTTGTCGACGATGACCACCCCCGTGCCCACGCCACGCTCCACCTCTTCCTTGCCGTTCTTGCTGCGGCCATAGCCCACCACGCGCACCACCGAGGGCGCGATGGACTCTGCGGCGCGCGCGGCCGCAGAGGGCGGCGTGGTGGTCTGCAGCGTGCGCAGCACGGCTGCGTCGATGTCGTCCTGGGTGATCTTGCGGGTGGTGGGGCGCTGCTGCTGCCAGAGGCTGGCCACCAGCAAGGCGCTGAGCACCAGCACCATGGCCCACAGCGCCTGCAGCTGGCGCCGCGGCTGCGGGCCCGCCGTCGCGCCGGACGGGAGTTCCCCGGTGGGCTGGGTGTCGCTGGCTTGCGGGGCCGGTGCGGCCGGGGTGTCGGCCATGGCAGGCGCAGGCCGGCGGGTCGGGCGTGAACTGCTGTAAACGGCGGGCCGGGGCATGCTGTCACCTTTACAAACGCCGTCAACGGGCGCACGGTTTTCACGGTAGCACGGATCGCTGCGAAATGCACTGGCAGGGGCACTGGCACGAGCGCCTTGGGGGCTTTGCGGGCGTGGCCCGGGGCGTTCGGGGCATCATCCGCGCATGCCTGCCTGGATAGACACCCACTGCCATCTGGATGCCCCTGAATTCGATGCCGACCGTGACGCCGTGCGCCAGGCCGCCCGCGCCCAGGGTGTAGAGCACTGCGTGATACCTGCGGTGGAACGCAGCAACTGGGACACCGTGCGCGCCCTCGCGCACCAGTATGGGGACAGCTACGCGCTGGGCATTCATCCCCTCTTCACCGGCAAGGCCGACGATTGCGACCTGGAGCGGCTGGCCCAGGCGCTGGAGCAGCACCAGGCCGACCCGCGGCTGGTGGCGGTGGGCGAAATCGGGCTGGACTACTTTGTGCCCGGGCTGGATGCCGCGCGCCAGGAGTGGTTCTACCGCGCCCAGCTGCAACTGGCCCGGCGCTATGGCCTGCCGGTCATCCTGCACGTGCGCCGTTCGGCGGACAGGCTGCTCAAGGGTCTGCGCGAGATTCCCGTGCAGGGCGGCATTGCGCACGCCTTCAATGGCAGCGAGCAGCAGGCGCAGAGGTTCATCGATAGGGGGTTCAAGCTCGGGTTTGGCGGCGCCATGACCTTTGACCGCGCACTGCAGTTGCGGCGCCTGGCCGCCGAACTGCCGCTTGAAACCCTGGTGCTGGAGACCGATGCTCCCGACATCCCACCCCACTGGCTGTACACCCCGGCCGAGCAGCGCGCTGCGGGAGCGCCCCAGGGCCGCAACGCGCCGGGCGAGCTGCCGCGCATTGCGGGGGAGCTGGCGCAACTGCGCCACCTGCCGTTGGAACGGCTGGCGCAGGCTGCCCACGCCAATGCGCTGCGGGCGCTGCCGAGGCTGGCGGCCCTGCTGCCGGGCTGAGGCACACAACTGAAAAGGGCGGATCGCTGGAAGGGGCAATGGCCCGCTGTATAGCATGGCAGGGCCGCACAGCCTCGCGCTGGCGCCTGTGCACCACGACTGCCAACGACCGCATGAAACAACGCCTGCTGGGCCTGATGCCCTCCCCCGAAGCACTGCGCAGCAACCGCTGGCTGCGCTGGCTGGGGCCTGCGCTGCAGCATCCGCGCCTGTGGCACATGAGCCGCCGGGGCATCGCCCTGGGCATGGCCTTGGGTGTCTTTTTCGGGCTGCTGATCCCGATTGCGCAAATCCCCTTTGCGGCGGGCGCTGCGGTGGCCCTGCGGGCCAATGTGCCGGCCGCAGTGGCCAGCACCCTGGTCACCAACCCCGTCACGTTCGGGCCGGTGTACTACGCGGCCTGGCGCCTGGGCAGAACCCTTCTGGGCGAGCCGGTGAAGCCCGGCGAGGAGCCGCCGATGCCCGAGGACGCGGTCGCTGAAGCGCCCGAACGCAGCTGGTGGGAGACGCTGGTGCTGCGCATCCGTAGCGTGGGCAAGCCGTTGATGCTGGGGCTGGCCGTCGTGGCCACCGGCGTGGGGCTGCTGACCTATCTGCTGGTGACCTGGGTCTGGTTCGCCAAGGTGAAGTGGTCGCGTCGCAGGCGCCTGGCTGGCAAAGGCGCAGAACATGTCTGACGGGCTTGGCAGTAACCGCTCAAAACGATCCGAACGCCGTGCCCAGAGCCACTACGACGGCCAGTGCTACCACGGGGCCTGCCACAGCCACCACCAGGATGTCCACATAGGCCTGACGGTGGCTCAGCTTGCAGATGGACAGCAGCGTGATCACCGCGCCATTGTGGGGCAGGGCGTCCAGCCCTCCTGTGGCGATTGCCGTGACGCGGTGCAGCAGGTCAGGCGATATGTTGGCGGCCTCGCCCATAGCCAGCCAAGTTGCTCCCAGGGTCTGCAGCGCGATGCTCATGCCGCCCGAGGCCGACCCGGTGACCCCGGCGAGCACGTTGACCGCGATTGACAGGGAAATCAAGGGGTTGTCGGGTGCGACACTCAGTACGGCGTCGCGGATCAGCCCGAACCCGGCCAACGAGGCGATCACGGCGCCATAGCCCACCTGCGACGCGGTGTTCATCAGCGGCAGCACCGATGCGCTTGCGCCGGCACCCAGTGTGTCTTTCAACCCTGGGAGGCGGGCGCGTTCCAGCATCATCAGGAGCAACGTGGCGGCAAACAGTGAAGCGATCACCGCCCACACGCCCCGCAGGGCGCCAATGTCGGTGCTGCCGAAACGAGTGGCGGCCAAGTAGCGGGTGTCCAGCGCGGTCAGCACCCAGGTGGACAGCAGGTAGTTGAGCGCAATCACCAGCGCGATGGGGGCCAGGGCGCGGGCCAGGCGCTGCGGTTCGCGCGCGGGGCTTCCGCGCGCGGCGAGTTCGGCACCCGGTGAGCCCGCAGCGGCATCGTCCACGTCGTAGCCTTCGCCTCTCCGGAGTGCGCTCGCCGCGCGAGCCAGAAGCCACCAGCAGCCCAGTCCCAGCATCATCGCGCCACCAATCACCCCAAGCCCGGGCGCGGCAAAGGGCGTTGTCCCGAAGTAAGGCATAGGGATCGCGTTCTGGATGGCCGGCGTTCCGGGCAGCGCGGTCATCGTGAAGGTGAATGCGCCCAGCGCAATGGTGGCGGGCATGAGGCGCCGCGGCAGGCCGGCCTGGCGGAACAGGGCCTCTGCAATCGGGTACACGGCAAAAGCCACCACAAACAGCGATACACCTCCATAGGTCAGCACGGCACACGCCGCCACGATGGCCACCAGCGCCCGGTGGGGACCGAGCAAATCCACGATGCCCTGTGCAATGGCGTTCGCCGACCCCGAGGACTCCATGAGTTTGCCAAACACGGCGCCCAGTAGAAACAGGGGAAAGAACGACACCACAAAACTGCCCAATGCCGGCATGAAGACCTGGGTGTAGCTGGCCAGCAGAGGCGCTTCCGCGCTGAACAAGGTCGCGACCAGGGCCATTAACGGTGCCAGCAACAGCACGCTGAAGCCGTGGTACGCCAGCGTGATCAGCAGGCCCAGCGAAACGAGGATGCCAAGGATGCTGGTCATGGTGAGGGATGCGTGAAGCGGAGCTGACAGCGAGGTAGGAGCATGGCACGCGAATGCGGCGACCGCTGTGACCATACAGCCCATCCTAAGCTCGCACACACGGTTTTGCTTGATGCATGTCAAGACAGCGGGTAGAAACGCTTTGCAGACAGGCCAATGGCTGACACATTTGCGCCATGCCGCTTTGGCGGCAGCGACAGCACATACGCAAACGCCCCACACAAGCCCGCCGTGCCGCCGCCCAATACCGCCCTGGAGACATGAGCACCCCTCTCGCCCCTCCATCCGACAACCTGCCCGGCGTCGCCTCTGCGCTGTGCGACAGCAGCTGGTGTCTGGCTGCTCTGCTCAGGGAACCCTTTGCAGAGATTGCGGCGCTGCTGCTGGTGTGTGCCCTGGTGGGTGCGCTATTTGTGCGCTTGCGACAGCCTGCGCTGATTGCCTACATCGTGGTGGGTGTGGCCGTGGGCCCGGCGGGTTTCGGCTTGGTGCAAGCACACGACCAGGTGGACCTGCTCGCGCAGATCGGGGTGGTGGTCTTGCTTTTTGTGGTGGGGCTCAAGCTGGACCTGCAGCACGTGCGGCACATAGGCCCCGTGGCTCTGGCCACCGGCCTGGGGCAGTTGGTCTTCACGATTGCATTTGGTTTTTTGCTGGTGCTGCTGCTGGGCAAGGGGTGGGTGGAGGCGTTGTATGTGGCTGTGGCGCTCACCTTCTCTAGCACCATCATCATCGTCAAGCTGCTGTCCGACAAGCGCGAGCTGGATTCGCTGCACGGCCGTATTGCCGTGGGCTTTCTCATTGTGCAGGACCTGGCTGTGGTGCTTGCCATGATGGCAGTGAGCACTCTGCGTGCGGTGGATGGGGCCAGCGATTCCGGCGGGTACTCCATGGTGGTGGCGTCGCTGCTGGGGAGGCTGGCTGCCGTGGGTCTGCTGATGTTTGTGCTGATGCGCTGGGTGCTGCCGCGTGCGATTGCGCTCATGGCCCGCTCGCAGGAGCTGCTGCTGCTGTTTGGCGTGGCCTGGGGCATCGCACTGGCGGCGCTGGGTGAATCGGTAGGCTTTAGTAAGGAGGCGGGCGCTTTTCTCGCAGGTTTCTCGCTGGCTTCCACGCCCTACCGCGAGGCGCTCAGCGCGCGGTTGACGGGGCTGCGCGACTTTCTTTTGCTGTTCTTTTTCATTGACCTGGGCTCGAAGCTCGATCTTTCGAGCCTGGGCGCCGAGGTGCTTCCTGCAGCGGTGCTGTCGGCGTTTGTGCTGATCGGCAACCCGCTCATCGTGATGGCAATCATGGGATACATGGGCTACCGAAAGCGGACCGGATTCATGGCGGGCCTCACCGTAGCGCAGATCAGCGAGTTCTCCATCGTGTTTGTGGCCATGGGTATTGCACTGGGGCATGTGGGCGTGGGCACCTTGAGTCTGACCACTCTGGTGGGGGTGGTGACCATCACGTTATCCACTTACATGATCCTCTACTCGCAGCCCCTGTACGAGCTTCTCATACGCTGGCTTGACGTGTTCGAGCGCAAGCGGCCCTTTCGGGCGCTGGCTGTGGAGCGCCAGCCGCGCGGCGATGCGCAGGTGCAGGTGGTGGTGGTGGGCCTTGGGCGTTACGGCGCGCGTCTGCTTGGTGGCCTCCGCGATGCGGGCGTGACGGCGCTGGGGGTGGACTTCGACCCCGAAACCGTCCGCCGCCTGCGCAGGCAGGGCCTGCCCGTGCGGTTTGGCGACGGGGAGGACCCGGACTTCATGGAGACACTGCCCCTGCTGCAGGCGCAATGGGTGGTGAGCAGCCTCCCGCAGTGGGATTCCAATCGAGCCCTGTTGAGTGCGCTGGAATCCGCCGGTTTCCCGGGGAAAGTGGCAGCAGCGGTGCGCGATGCAACCCATGACAGCCTGCTTCAGGCCTCGGGCGTGGCCCTGGTGCTGAACCCATTTGATGACGCCGCGGACCATGCGGCGCGCGAACTGGCCAAACTGGTGACCCGCGAGGAGACTGCGCCATGACACGTCCCGCAAAGCCCACTGTTTCCGTGCACACCATGCCGCTGCGGTCCGTGTTGTGTGCCACCGATCTGTCAGACGGTGCCGTGGTGGTCCTCGGACGTGCGGCGCAGCTTGCGCATGAACACCAAGCGGAGTTGCACGCAGTACATGTGGTGGGCGGCACCTCCATGGACGCCTTGCGCCAATGGCTGGGCGCGGCTTCCACAGCCGAGCTGGCCCTTCTGGGCCAGGCGCAGGGCGAACTGCAGCGGGCCATGGCGTTGGCCGTGTCAGACCGCAAAGTGCGGGTCCACGCCATTGTGCTGGCGGGGTCTGTGGCCGACCAGGTGATTGCCGCGGCACACCGTGTGGACGCCGAATTGCTGGTGGTGGGTGCAAGGCCCTCGACCAACCCGCTGCGCCGTGTAGCCCTGGGCTCAACGGCCGACCGGTTGCTGCGGCGCGGGCACCGTCCGGTGCTGGTTGCACGCGGCGTTGCGCAGAAATGGCCAACAGGTGAATCTGGCGAACGGGTGCTCGTCGCAGTGGATTTCTCGGCTTGGAGCGCGGCTAGCTTGGCATGGGCGAGAACGGTAGCACCCCACGCACATATTGTTCTGCACCATGCTTGGAGCGTTCCGTTTGAAGAAAAGCTGCGGTTCGCAGGGGTGGAGCGTGCAACGGTGCATTCGTACGAAAACACCGCGTACGCCCATGCGCTGAGCCGCCTGCACGCTCTCGCATCTGCCCACGGACTCGGGCCAAATGCGTGGACTCCGAGCCTGGTCCGCGGAGATGCGACGCTCACGACCGCCCAGGCGGCTTTGGACGCCGACTGCCACCTTATCGTGGTCGGCAAACATGGGCTGCATGCAACGCAGGACCTGTTGTTGGGCAGCGTGACGCGCTATGTGTTGGGCGAGTCCGACCTGGACGTGCTGGTGGTGCCGACTGAAGCATCGCCAGCTTCGACCCCTTTGCCGCGTTCCCCGGATACCCCGCACGGATTGGCGGGCTGACGTAACGGTGCGTGTGTGTCTATGCAGCTAGGCGCCTGGGCTAGAGGGGCAGGATGCGTGGCCTTGGCGGCCGCAGTAGCTTCGTCGGTGCCTGCGCACGGGCAGCTGCGCGAAGGCTTGGCGATGTTCGTGCTGATCGGCGGGCTTTGGGTCACGCAGGCCCTGCCGCTGGCCGTGACCGCGCTGGCGGTGCCGCTGCTGGCGGTGCTGGCAGGCGTCATGCCTGTGCGTCAAGCCCTCGCTCCCTTTGCGCACCCGGTCATTTTTCTGTTCTTGGGTGGATTTGCACTGGGGGCGGCATTGGCCCGGCAGGGGCTGGATCGGGCATTGGCGCGGGCTGTGCTGCGCGCAGCGCGGGGCCACCGTCTGGCCGCCGCCTTGCTTCTGGGCGGGCTGTGCGCGCTATTGTCCATGTGGATGAGCAACACGGCCACAGCGGCAATGATGCTGCCGTTGGCTCTCTCTCTGCTGCAAGGCGGCGAGGCGGAGCAGGCTTCACGCCCTACCGCAGAGACGAGCCCTCAACATCCCGTGGGGGGGCGCGAGCAGGCCTTTGTGCTGCTTGTCCTCGCCTACAGCGCAAGCATCGGTGGAATTGCCACCCTGGTCGGCAGCCCGCCCAATGCAATCGTCGCAGCGCAGCTGAACATCGGTTTTGCACAGTGGCTGCGGATCGGGTTGCCGCTGGCCTTGCTGCTGTGGCCGGCCATGGTGGTCGTGTTGTGGGTGGTGCTTCGGCCCTCGCTCGGCGGGCGGGTGACTTTGGCGGCCGAACCGCTGGAATGGACGCGCGAGCGCTGCCTGACGGTGGTCATTTTCCTGCTCACCGCTGCAGGTTGGGTGGCTGGCGCGCCGCTGGCTGCGTGGCTGGGTGTGACGGGCGAAATCGATACCTTGGTCGGGCTCGTCGCCATGGTCGCGTTGACGCTCTCGGGCGCTCTGGGCTGGAAGGACATCGAGCGGCATACGCAGTGGGGTGTGCTGCTGCTGTTTGGCGGCGGGCTGGCGCTGAGCGACATCATGGCGTCCACAGGGGCCAGCAGCTACCTGGCCACAGGCCTGCTGGCGGTTGTTCGGCACGCGCCGCCGGCGCTGCTGTTGCTGGGAATGGTTACCTTTGTCGTGTTGCTCACCGAAATGGTCAGCAACACCGCCAGCGCTGCACTGCTGCTGCCCGTCTTCCTGCCGGTGGCCGCCGCTATTGATTTACCGCCGCTGGCCATGGGGGCGGCCATCGCCGTTGCGGCATCGTGTGCCTTCATGCTGCCCGTTGCCACACCGCCCAACGCGCTGGTGTTTTCCACCAGCCTTCTCCCTCAGGGCACGATGATGCGGTGCGGACTGTGGCTCAACGCGGTGTGCATCGTCACAATCACGACCTTCGCTTCAGGGGTGTGGGCATGAGTTTGGGGGAGATGCTGGCCAGCGTGGTGGGCGGGCTGGGGCTGTTTTTGCTGGGCATGACCATGATGACGGACGGCCTGCGGCTGGCCGCCGGCCCGGCGCTGGGGCGCATTCTTGCCGCCGCGACGCGCACGCGTGGTCATGCGCTGGGGTCGGGGGTGCTGGTCACGTCGCTGGTGCAGTCCTCCAGCGCGGTCACCGTGGCCACCATCGGTTTCGTGAATGCGGGGCTGCTGCCGCTGGGGGCGGCCCTGTGGGTGCTGTTCGGGGCGAACGTGGGCACCACCATGACAGGCTGGATCGTGGCGCTGGTGGGGCTCAAGTTCAAGGTCGAGGTGCTGGCCCTGCCGCTGTTGGGGGTGGGTGTGGTGCTGCGGCTCACGGGCGAGGGGCAGCGGCGCGGCGCACTGGGCACCGCGCTGGCCGGGTTCGGGCTGCTGTTCATGGGCATTGCCATGCTGCAGCAGTCGTTCACCGGCCTGGCCGGCCAGATCACTCTGCCCCAGGGCGAGGGTGCGCTGGGTGTGGCGGCACAGGTGGCCGTGGGCGCGCTGATGACGGTGCTGATGCAGTCGTCCAGTGCCTCCATGGCGATTGCACTCACTGCGGCACAGGAAGGGCTGCTCACCCCCCAGGGCGCTGCCGCAGTGGTCATTGGCTCCAACGTGGGCACCACCGTCACGGCCGTGCTGGCCACGCTTGGCGCCACTTCCAATGCCCGGCGTGCAGCGGCGGCGCATGTGCTGTTCAACGGCATCACCGGCGTGGTGGCCCTGCTGTTGTTGCCCTGGCTGGTGCCCGCCATCGCCGCGGCGCGCCAGTCCATGGGGCTGCCTGAAGATCCCGCGGCACGGTTGGCCCTTTTTCACACACTCTTCAACGTGATGGGGGTGCTGCTGATGTGGCCTCTGGCGGATGCCCTGGCCCGTTGGCTGCAAAAGCGGTTTCGCGCCCGCGAGGAGGACGAGGCCCAGCCACGGCATCTGGACGACACGGTGCTCGCGGTTCCATCCCTGGCGCTGGGTGCGCTGGACCAGGAGGTGGCGCGCATGGGCCATGTGGCTGTGCGCATGGCAAGGGCGGCAGCACAGGGCGCCTCGCCCCCGGCGCTGGTCCGCGACCGGTATATCGTTGAGCAGCTGGACGCGGCAGCCGATTCGTTTGTGGAGCGCATGAACCGCACTGCGATGCCTCAGCCCACCAGCGAGCGACTGGCGCGGGTGCTGCGGGTGCAGCGCTACCACCAGACTACGGCACAGCGCGCTCTGGACGCTGCCCCTCTCGTGCCCGTGGAGGGCGGTACGGGCGGGTTGCAGGCGGTGTTCTTTCAGCAGGCCGATGGGCTGCTGGCCCTGTGCGATCCCCAGGCGGGAGATGACGGCTTGCCCCATCTGGCGGCCCGCTCTGCCGCCATGGAGCAGGCGTACCAGGACGCCAAGGCCGCCTTGCTGGCTGCGGGTGCGCAGGGCTTGCTGCGGCTGACCGCCATGGAAGACACGTTGTGCCGCCTGGCCGCCCTGCGGCATGCAGCGCAGCAGGCCGCGAAGGCGTTCACTCATCGGGCAGGGTATGCACACGGTGGTGAACAGCCCGCCGAGGCCAGCGCACCTGCCGAGGCGAAGCCTTGATGCCACAAGAGGCGGCCGCGCCAGAGCGCCTGCACGGGCTGCCACCCGTGGTGTCGCCTGGCACGGCAGTCCTGGTGCTCGGCAGCTTCCCGGGCGTGGCGTCCTTGCGCGCGCGGCAGTACTACGGCCACCCGCAAAATCACTTCTGGCGCATCCTGCAGGCGCTTTGGCCGCAGCATCCGCTGCCCGGGGGCGCGCACAGCTATGCGCTGCGCTGCCAGTGGCTGCTGGACCGGGGCCTGGGCGTGTGGGATGTGTACGCGAGCTGCCTGCGCCAGGGCAGCCTGGATGCGGCCATTCGCGACCCCGTGGTGAACGACTTCGCGCTGTTGCGCGCGCACTGTCCCGGTCTGCGCGCCATTGCCCACAACGGGGCGGAGAGCTTCAGGCACGCACCCGCCGTGCTGCACAGCCTCCAAGCCGGCGGGCCCGGGCATGGCGCCGCACCCCCCATCGAATCCATTAAGCTGCCGTCCACCAGCCCGGCAAATGCCTCCTGGAGTTTCGAGCGTAAATTGGCGGCCTGGGCGGACCTGATGGCCCGGCACGGAATGTTGTGAATGACCCGAAGAAAACAGAAATTGGCAGAACTGCCCGAAGTCAGTGTGTCGGACGATGGCGAAGTGCGCCATCTGCATCTGGGCACCCCGTGGATCCAGGGCTCGATGCGGGTGGACCAGCCCTTTGACATCGAGCTCGAATATGTGCAGCGCATGATGGCCTGGCTGCTGTTTGCAGAGCCCGCGCAGGTCTCCAAGGGCCACGCCATGCAGCTGGGACTGGGGGCGGGGGCCCTGACCAAGTTCTGCCACAAGAAGCTGCGCGTGTGTTCCACCGCCATCGAGTTGAATCCGCAGGTTCTGGCGGTGTGCCGCCAGTGGTTCAAGTTGCCGCCTGACGGCCCCAAGCTGCGCGTGGTGCTGGCCGACGCGGCGCAAGAGATCCGGAACCCCATGTGGCTCGGCACGGTCGATGCGCTGGCCGTCGATCTGTACGACCATGAAGCAGCCGCGCCGGTGCTCGACAGCCCCGCGTTCTATGCCGACTGCCGGGCGTTGCTCACCGAGTCGGGCTGCATGACCGTGAACCTCTTTGGCCGGGCTTCCAGCTTTGATCGCAGCCTTCAAAGCATGGCCGAAGCCTTTGGTCGTGACGCTCTGTGGGCCTTCAAGCCCACGCGCGAGGGCAACACCGTGGTGCTGGCACAGCGCACGCCCAGCCGACCGAAGCGGGCAGAACTCGCTGCGCGGGCCGAGGTCATACAGGCCCGGTGGGGCCTTCCTACCACCAAGTGGCTGCGGGCCTTCAAGCCCGTCCCGGCCTGAAATGCGCCCTGCGGCGTTCCGGCGCCTGCTGCCACGGAAAGGACAGTGATGAAAACGAATGTGTCGACGCCCTTGCCCATCGCGCCCGCGCGCTTCTCGGGCCCGGTGGACTGGCGGCGTGTGGTGGAATGGCTGAGCGATGACGGGGTCATCGCGCACGAGGAGGCCGAGCGCACCATCGCACGCTGCTCGCAGGCCGAAAGCTCCCAGCACGCGCTGGTGCGCCTGGCCAGCGTGGCCATGGCGCGGGCCAGCGACGGCAAGCCGCTGGACATCGAGGCGCTGTCCGAATACCTCGCCCAGCGCGCGGGCCTGCAGTATCTGCGCATCGACCCGCTCAAGGTGGATGTGGGGCGTGTGTCCGACACCATGAGCGCCACCTATGCAGAGCGCCACAAGGTCTTGCCCGTGCAGGTAAGCGCCAAGGAAGTGGTAGTGGCCACCGCCGAGCCCTTTGTCACCGACTGGGTGGCCGAGGTGGAGCGCCAGTCGCGCCGCACCGTGCGGCGCGTCGTGGCCAATCCGCAGGACATCCACCGCTTCACGGCCGAATTCTTTGCGCTGGCGAAATCGGTGAAGGCCGCGCAGAAGGCTGGCGGCGCCTCGGCCGGCAACAGCTTCGAGCAGCTTGTGGAACTGGGCAAGAGCAACAAGCAGCTCGATGCCAACGACCAGGGCGTGGTGCGGGTGGTGGACTGGCTGTGGCAGTACGCGTTCGACCAGCGTGCCAGCGACATCCACCTGGAGCCGCGGCGCGACCAGGGCGTGATCCGCTTTCGTATCGACGGAGTACTGCACCCCGTCTACCAGATGCCCATGGGCGTGCACAACGCCATGGTGTCGCGCATCAAGCTGCTCGGCCGCATCGACGTGGTCGAAAAGCGCCGCCCGCAGGATGGCCGCATCAAGACGCGCAACCAGCGTGGTGACGAGGTGGAAATGCGCTTGTCCACCCTGCCCACCGCCTTCGGTGAAAAAATGGTGATGCGCATCTTCGACCCGGACAACGCCGTGAAGGACCTGGACGCGCTGGGGTTTGCGCAGCATGACGCGCAGCGCTGGGAGGCCCTGGTCAAGCGCCCGCACGGCATCATCCTGGTGACCGGGCCCACCGGCTCGGGCAAGACCACCACGCTGTATTCCACGCTCAAGCGCGTGGCCACCGAAGAGGTCAATGTCAGCACGGTGGAAGACCCGATCGAAATGATCGAGCCCAGTTTCAACCAGACGCAGGTGCAACCCCAGCTCGACTTCAACTTTGCCGAGGGCCTGCGCGCGCTGATGCGCCAGGACCCCGACATCATCATGGTGGGCGAGATCCGCGACCTCGAAACCGCCGAGATGGCCATCCAGGCGGCGCTCACGGGCCACCTGGTGTTCTCCACCCTGCACACCAACGACGCACCCAGTGCCATCACCCGGCTGATGGAGCTGGGGGTCCCTTCGTACCTCATCAACGCCACCCTGCTGGGCGTGCTGGCGCAGCGGCTCGTGCGCACGCTGTGCCGGCAGTGCAAGCAAAAGGACGAAGCCGCAGCGCGCGAAACCCTGGCCGAAGTCGTCAAGCCCTGGAAGATCAACGGCGCCTACCAGGCGTACAAACCCGTGGGCTGCGTGGACTGCCGCATGAGCGGCTTTCGCGGGCGCATGGGCCTGTACGAGCTGCTCACCGTGAGCGAACAGCTCAAGGACAAGATCACCCAGGCGCCCTCCATGGATGTGCTGCGCCGCCAGGCCGTATCCGACGGCATGCGCCCGCTGCGGCTGGCCGGGGCCTTGCGCGTGGCCGAGGGCCTGACCACCCTGGAAGAAGTGGTGGCCGCCACACCACCGCTCGAACACGGCTGATCGCCCGCCTTGCGGCGGTGTCTCCTGCGCGACTGGCTTCCTGCCAGGGCGGACCCGTTACCGGATGTAGGTGGAATCCACATCCGAAAGCGGGGTGCTTGCCCGCACAATCGCGCAGTCGTGATTTCCCCCAAAGGAGACAATTCGTGAAAATCAAGAGTCAAAAAGACTTCTTCTCCGGCCTCATGTTCATGGGTGTCGGAGGCGCGTTTGCGTGGGGTGCCACCACGTACAACGTGGGCAACGGCGCCCGCATGGGCCCCGGCTACTTCCCGCTGATGCTGGGCATCCTCTTGGCCCTCATCGGTGCGCTGATCATGTTCAAGGCCGTCACGGTGGAAACCGCCGACGGCGACAAGATCGGCAAGTGGGCCTGGAAGCCGCTGTTCTTCATCCTGGCATCCAACTTCGCGTTCGGCATCCTGCTCGCCGGACTGCCCACTTTGGGCGTTCCCGCCATGGGTTTGATGGTCGCCATCTATGCGCTGACCTTCATCTCTGGCCTTGCAGGCAGCGAATTCAAGGTCAAGGAATCCTTCATTCTCGCGACCATCCTCGCGGTAGGCAGCTACGTGGCATTCGTCTGGGCGCTCAAGCTGCAGTTCCCGGTGTGGCCCAGCTTCATTGCCGGCTAAGAACAACGACAAGAGAAGCAGAGCATTCCCATGGATCTCATCAACAACCTCTCGATCGGTTTTGGCGTCGCCTTCACCTTTCAGAACCTCATCTACTGTTTTGTCGGCTGCCTGCTGGGTACGCTGATCGGCGTGCTGCCGGGCATCGGCCCCGTGGCCACCATCGCCATGCTGCTGCCCGCCACCTATGCGCTGCCACCCGTGTCGGCGCTGATCATGCTGGCCGGCATTTACTACGGCGCGCAATATGGCGGCTCCACCACCGCCATTCTGGTCAACCTGCCGGGCGAGTCATCGTCGGTGGTGACCGTGATCGACGGCTACCAGATGGCGCGCAAGGGCCGGGCGGGGCCGGCGCTGGCGGCTGCGGGCATCGGCTCGTTCTTCGCGGGCTGCGTGGGCACCCTCATCCTTGCGGCGTTTGCGCCTCCGCTCACCGAAGTGGCCTTCAAGTTCGGCCCGGCCGAGTACTTCTCGCTGATGGTGCTGGGCCTGATCGGCGCCGTGGTGCTGGCCTCGGGTTCGCTGCTCAAGGCGGTGGGCATGATCGTGCTGGGCCTGCTGCTGGGCCTGGTGGGCACCGACGTCAACTCGGGCGTTGCGCGCTATAGCTTCGACATTCCTGAGCTGACCGACGGCATTGGTTTCGTGACGATCGCCATGGGCGTGTTCGGCTATGGCGAAATCATTGCCAACCTGTCGCGCCCTGAAGAAGAGCGTGAAGTGTTCACGGCCAAGGTGCAGGGCCTGTTCCCCACCAAGGAAGACTTCAAGCGCATGTTCCCCGCGATGGTCCGTGGCACTGCCCTGGGCTCTGCGCTCGGCATCCTGCCCGGCGGTGGCGCGCTGCTGTCGGCCTTTGCGGCCTACACCATCGAAAAGAAGACCAAGCTCAAGCCGGGCGAGGTGCCTTTCGGCCAGGGCAACATCCGCGGCGTGACGGCGCCGGAGTCGGCCAACAACGCCGGTTCGCAGACCTCCTTCATTCCGCTGCTCACGCTGGGCATTCCGCCCAATGCCGTGATGGCGCTGATGGTGGGTGCCATGACGATCCACAACATCCAGCCTGGCCCCCAGGTGATGACCAGCAACCCCGAACTGTTCTGGGGCCTGATTGCCTCGATGTGGATCGGCAACGCCATGCTCGTGGTCCTGAACCTGCCGCTGATCGGCATCTGGATCAAGCTGCTCACCGTGCCTTACCGCTGGCTGTTCCCCTCCATCGTGCTGTTCTGTGCTGTCGGTGTGTATTCCACCAACAACAACACCTGGGACGTGTGGATGGTGGGCCTGTTCGGTCTGGTGGGCTACGTGTTCCACAAGCTCGGCACCGAGCCCGCGCCACTGCTGCTCGGCTTCATCCTCGGCCCGATGATGGAAGAGAACCTGCGCCGCGCGCTGCTGCTCTCGCGCGGTGACTGGAGCGTGTTTGTCACGCGTCCTCTGTCGGCCGGGCTCTTGGCTGCTGCCGCGCTGCTGCTGATCATCGTGCTGCTGCCTGCAGTGAAAAACAAGCGCGAAGAGGCCTTCGTGGAAGACTGAGATCGGCCGGTTCGCTGATCGAATCCCCAGCAACGGCACCTTCGGGTGCCGTTGTTTTTTGGCGAGCATGCGGGCGGGGGCGCGAGCGGGCCGGTAACAATCGCGGGCAGAGGACCGCATGCCCACACCCGCACATCCCACGCAGCACCCCCAGCGGGCCCTGCTGCACAACGAGATCCACGCCCGACCGCCCGAAGCCATTGCCGCTCCGCTGGCCATTGCGCACATCGTGATGCTGGCAGACGCCGCCGGGCGAGAAGCCAGCCGCGCGCACCTGGCCGCGCTGCTGCGCGACCACCACCTGGCGCTGCCCCATGCGGAGACCACCCACCTGCGCATGGATCTGGGCCCCTACCGCATCCGCTGGGAACTGCACACCGAGTTTGTCTCCTGGACCTTCATGGTGCCCGTGGCGGCCGAAGGCTTTGGCGAGCGCGAGCCCGACGGTGCCGCCGACGCCGTGCCGCGCGACTGGCTGGCGGCGCTGCCCGGCCAGTGCCTGTGCAGCCTGAATCTGTGGGTGCTGCCCACCCACACGTTCGGCTCCACATCGCTGGTCAAGCACGTGCTGCATGAGGACACTCTGGTCGCCTCCACCGTGGCCGACGGCCATGGCGAGGTGTACACCGACTTTGCCATCCATGCCGATGGCTCGTCGCGCATGGTGCTGCTGACCGGCGGCATGACACCGCGCCGCCTGGGGCGCCTGGTGCAGCGGCTGCTGGAGATCGAGACCTATCGCATGGCGGCGCTGCTGGGGCTGCCGGCGGCCCGCGAGGCGGCCAGCGTGCTCGCCTTTGCCGAACGTGAGCTGGCGGAACTGGCCAATGCCATCCGCACGGCCAACCGCGACGCCGAGCCCGCGCTGCTCGACCGGCTGACGCGCCTCGCGGGTCAGGTGGAAAGCCAGTACGCGGCCACGCATTCGCGGTTTTCGGCCAGCAGCGCATACTTCGAGCTGCTGGACCGGCGCATCGAGGACATTGCCGAGTCACGCCTCGCGGGCATGCAGACCATCCGCGAGTTCATGGACCGGCGCCTCACCCCCGCGCGCAGCACCTGCGCTTCGTCTGCGCGGCGGCAGGACGCGCTGTCGCAGCGCGTCTCGCGCATGAGCAACCTGCTGCGCACGCGCGTGGAGATCGAGCAGCAGCAAAGCAGCCAGGCGCTGCTGGCCGCCATGAACCACCGGCAGGACCTGCAGCTCAAGATGCAGTCCACGGTCGAAGGCCTGTCCGTCGCCGCCATCACCTACTACATCGTGGGTCTGGTGAGCTACCTGGCCAAGGGCGCGCAAAAGATGGGCTGGCCGCTGTCGCCCGAGACCACGGCGGCCGTGGCCATTCCGGCCGTGGCGCTGGGCGTGTGGTGGTCGCTGCGCCGGCTGCACCACAAGGTGTTCCGCCGACACGATTGAGCGGGGCGCACGTCCGCGCCTTCGGTGGCGCGTCGGCACGGGCCATCTACATCGCCTTCGCCATCGCCAACCGCGCAGGCGCCCCGGCGCATGGCCGATGCCGCAGGGCCTTGCCGGCGTGCCACACTGTGTTGCCGGGCGCGCGGGTCGCGCAGCCCCCATCGCGCACCGCTCGCCTGTCGCGCGCTCGCACCCCAAGGACCATCGCCCCCGTGTCTACCGTCCCCCGCCCACCCGCGCCCGCCGTCCGCAAGGGCATGGCATCAGGCCTGTTGCTGGCGCTGTTCGGCTCCATCGCCTTCAGCGGCAAGGCCATCATCGTCAAGCTGGCCTACCGCTATGGCGTGGACGCGGTCACGCTCATCATGTACCGCATGCTGTTTGCGCTGCCCATCTTTGCCGTGATGGCCTGGTGGGCCAGCCGCGGCCAGCCGCCGCTCACGCGCAAGGACTGGCTGGGCGTGCTCGGCCTGGGCTTCACGGGCTACTACCTGTCGAGCTTTCTGGACTTCGCCGGGCTGGCCTACATCAGCGCCAGCCTGGAGCGGCTCATCCTGTACCTCAACCCCACCCTTGTCGTGCTGCTGGGCTGGGTGCTGTACCGCCATGGCATCCGCTGGGGGCAGGCCCTGGGCATGGCCATCAGCTATTGCGGCGTGGTGCTGGTGTTCGGGCATGAGGCCACCTTGCAGGGCAGCGACGTGGCGCTGGGCGCCCTGCTGGTGTTCCTGAGCGCGGGCAGCTACGCCGTGTACCTGGTCTACAGCGGCGAGCTGGTGCGGCGCCTGGGCTCGCTGCGGCTGGTGGGGTTGGCCACCACGGTAGCGTGCCTGTGCTGCCTGCTGCAGTTCGTGCTGCTGCGGCCGATGAGTGCGGCGGTGGTGGCGCCCGAGGTGCTGTGGCTGTCGGTGCTGAACGCCACGCTCTGCACCGCTGCGCCCGTGCTCATGGTGATGATGGCCATCGAGCGCATCGGTGCCGGCATGGCCGCACAGGCCGGCATGGTGGGGCCGCTATCCACCATCCTCATGGGCGTGCTGATTCTGGGGGAGCCCTTCACCGTGTGGGTGGCGGCGGGCACGGCGCTGGTGGTTGCCGGCATCTTCGTCTTCACCCGCCTCGCACGCCGCCCGGCAGGGTGACTGCCGCTGGCGCGGGCCGAAAACCCGGGGCGGCCGCCGCAGCGCCGCAGCATCAATCGCCGCTTCGGTCGGCGGCTCGCGTTGTTCGCAAACCGCCGGGCGCCTGCGCCTGTGTCAGGACGCCTTCTCCTTCTTCTTGGGCGGCGGCGCAGGCTTGCGCGCAGGGGCGGCGGCGGGTGCCGGTGCGGGCGGGGCGGCCGCTGCGGCCGGTGCGGGTGCCGGTGCGCGGGCGGTCATGCGCTGCGCCACCGTCACCGGGGCGGCGCCCGTGAATCCATCCAAATTCTTGCCCATGGCCAGCTCCAGCTGGTCCAGCCGCGCCTGTGCCGGTGGGTGGGTGGCCAGGGCCAGGGTGAACATCGGGTTGTCGGGCGTGGCGGTGCGCAGCTGCTGCAGCACGGCCACCAGGCCATAGGGGTCAAAGCCAGCGCGCGTGGCCAGGGCCACGCCGGCGCGGTCGGCCTCGTACTCGTCCGTCTGGTCCAGCCCCCGCGCATACAGGTTGCGGCCCAGCGCCAGGAACTGCGAGGCCACCATGTTGCCCACGGCATTGGTCCTGATCTGCGAGGCCAGAAGCTGCGTCAGCACGCCCGACTGCGCCGTCTTGCGCATGGCGTGCAGATGGTGCTTGCCGGTCACATGGATGATTTCATGCGCCAGGATGCCCGCCAGCTCGGCCTCGTCCGCGCAGCGGTCGATGAGGCCCTTGGTCACGAACACATAGCCCCCCGGCGCGGCAAACGCGTTGTAGCCGGGGTCGTCCAGCACCACGAAGGTCCAGGGCAGGTTGGGGCGCTCGGACTGCAGGCTGATCCAGCGGCCCAGCTGGTTCACATAGCGCTGCAGCGCCATGTCGGGGTGCAGCGGCTTGCTGCCCAGCAGCACGGCGGCCAGGTGGCGGCCGATCTGGATCTCGCGCGGCTCGTCGATGTTCTCCACCGACCGGCTGAGCATGCCCACCAGGTCGTCGCCCTGCGCCGCATTGCCCCCCCCGCCGGTGACGGCGCCCAGGATGCCACCGGCACCACTGCTGCCGCCTCCGCTCAGAGAGTTCAGCAGGTTCATCACGTTCTGGCTGTGGCCGTGGCTGGGCAGCAGGCCCAGCGTGAGGGCCGCGCAGGCCGTGGCCACCAGGCGCGCCGGCACGGCGGGCAGGCGCATTGGAAGAAGTCCAAGCATTCGCATCGTGTTTCTCCCCGGGTCTTTCTCAGTTGGGACTGAAGTTGGGGTCGGACGGATTGGTCGAAGAACCTGTGGCACCGCCTCCGCCGCTGGAGGCAGGGCGTGGTGGCTCGGCCAGCGGCGGCACCGTGCGGCTTTGCAGCGACGCGGTGGTGGCGAACCGGCGGGCCTGGTCGGCATTCACGCGCAGGGCCTCGGCCTGGCCCACGGCGGCCGGGTTGGGCTGCGCGTTGGCGATGTCTTCAGCGCCCAGGCCGCGGATGCCCACGGTGGACGTGGCGGTGGTGGTCGTGCCGGAGTTGCCGCCAAACAAACCCCCCAGCCCACGCAGCCCGCCCGTGGCCGCGTTGTTGCTGCCCGAGGCCGAACCCGTCTGCGGGCCCAGGTCAAACATGTGCACCCAGCCGCTGGCGCCCTGGGGCGTGCTGACCTTGGTCCATGGGCCCTTGCGCTCGGCGCTGCGGGTCACCACCGTGTTGGCGGCCAGGGCGGCCACGCTGGCGCCAGTCTCGGCCGGTGCGTCGCGCAACTGCGTGGCGCGCTTGACCACGGCGGCATCTTGGGCCTGGGCCGGGCCCGCCACAGGCGCCAGCGCCACCCATGCCAGCGCGGCGGCCAGGGTTCCACGGTGCAGCCATTTCATGGGGAACCTCTCCATTTATGATTCGGACGAACGCACATGTATCAGTGTGCAACCTGGAGATTGTTATGGATTTGGGTATTGCAGGCAAATGGGCGCTGGTGTGCGGCGCCAGCAAGGGTTTGGGCTATGGCTGCGCGCAGGCCTTGCTGCACGAGGGGGTGAACGTGGTCATCAACGCCCGCAACGCCGGTGCGTTGGAAGAGGCTGCTACACGTTTGATAGCTGAAAACACATATGCAGCAAGCGCTGGGGCGCAAAATGATGCCAAACCCAAGGTGCTGGCAGTGGCGGCAGACATCACCACCGAGGCTGGCCGTGCCGCCGTGTTTGCGGCTGCGGGCGGGCCCGGGCGCGACTTCGACATCGTCGTGACCAATGCCGGCGGACCGCCCACCGGCGACTTCCGCGACTGGGACCGCGAAGCCTGGATCAAGGCGGTGGACGCCAACATGCTCACCCCCATCGAACTCATCAAGGCCACGGTGGACGGCATGGCCGCGCGCGGGTTCGGGCGTATCGTGAACATCACTTCCAGCGCCGTGAAGGCGCCCATCGACATCCTGGGCCTGTCCAACGGCGCGCGCAGCGGGCTGACCGGCTTCGTCGCCGGTGCCGCGCGCAGCAAGATCGCAGGGCGCGGGGTCACCATCAACAACCTGCTGCCCGGCAAGTTCGACACCGACCGCCTTGCCGCCACGGTGAATGCCGCGGCAGGCAAGGCCGGCAAAAGCGTGGACGAGTTTCGCGCCGCGCAGCAGGCGCAGATTCCGGCCGGCCGCTACGGCACGGCCGCCGAGTTCGGCGCCATCTGCGCATTTCTTTGCAGCGTGCAGGCGGGCTACATGACGGGGCAGAACGTGCTGGCCGATGGGGGCGCCTACGCCGGCACCTTCTGACCCTTGCTGCGCGCAGCAGGGCCGGCCCCGCAGGGGGCCGCCTTCGCCGCACCTGCCGCGCACCTTCGCCAAGCCTTCGCCCTCCGCGCAGGCCCTTTCGCCACCGGGCGCCGCAGCGCCCGATTTTTTTGTCCGCCCGCGCCTTGTATTCGGCACAATGGGCGCGCCCATGCCTGCAGACACTGCCGCAAGAGTGGTGTTTTGCACACAGCTTTTTCCGGTAGGCGGAAAAACTTGGTAAAGAATGGGGCCGGAGACACAGCCATGCACCCTCCCATGCACACTCCCCAGCCGGCCACGATTCCTGCGATGCGTCGACGCGCTTCGAGCCTTTGCATGGCGCTCGGGCTGCTGTGGGCGGCGGGCGCCGCAGCGCAGAGCCCTCCGCCAGCGGCTGCGCAGGCCGCACCCACCGGGGCGGCGGCGGGGCCCTACAAGTTGCGCATCGTGGGCGGGCTGGCGGGGCTGAACCAGTACACGCGCAAGGAAGAGCCGTTCTGGAACAAGGAACTTGCGCGCCTGAGCAACGGCCGCTTCGAGGCAGAAATCGTGCCCTTTGACCGTGCTGGCGTGCCGGGCTCGGAGATGCTGAGGCTGCTGCAGCTGGGCGTGGTGCCCTTTGGCACCACGTTGATGAGCTCATTCACCGCCCAGCACCCCGAATACACCGCCCCCGATCTTGCCGGCCTCAATCCGGACATTGCCACGCTCAAGACCACGCTGGCCGCGTTCCGCCCCTTCCTGGAAAAGGCCCTGCGCGACCAGCATGGGGTGGAGGCCCTGGCGATCTACGTCTACCCCGCGCAAGTGGTGTTCTGCAAGAAGCCGCTGCGCAACCTGTCCGAGCTGTCGGGCCGCCGCATCCGCGTGTCGTCGTCCACGCAGGCCGACTTCGTGGGCGCTTTAGGCGGTGTGCCGGTGCTCACCGGGTTTGCGCAGATCGTGCCCAGCCTCACGGCCGGCAATACCGAATGCGCCATCACCGGCACCATGTCGGGCAACACGCTCGGCCTGGCCAGCCTCACCAGCCATGTGCATGCCCTGCCCATCACCTGGGGGCTGGCCGTGTTCGGCGCCAACCAGACGGCCTGGTCCGCGCTGCCGCCTGACCTGCGCGCGCTGCTGCGGCGCGAGCTGCCGCGCCTGGAGGCCGCGATCTGGGAGGAGTCCGAGCGCGAAACGGCCGAGGGCATGGCCTGCAACCAGGGTGCGCCCAGCTGCACCGCTGGCACCAAGGGGCGCATGGTGGTGGTGCCGGTGTCGCCGCAGGACGACCGGGGCCGACAGGACATTCTTTCGGCCACCGTGCTGCCGCGCTGGGTGCAGCGCTGCGGCGCCCGCTGCGCCGACATCTGGAACCAGACCATCGGGCCCGTGCGCGGCCTGGTGGCCACCGCGCCGTCCGGCAAGTAACCCGAGGGCCGCCCCAAGATGAGTGAGTCGTCCACCACACCGCTGCGCATCAGGGCCTTTGTCTGGGCCGGTGTGGCGGTGTTTGTGGCCGCCGTGGTGGCGGTGGCGGCGGCCCTGGTGTGGAACGCGCGCATGGTGGCGCTGGCCGACAGCGAGGCGCAGGCCACGCGCTTCGTGGCCGGGGCCGAGGCCGCGCTCAACCGCTCGCTGCTGGCGGTGGACGTGCTGCTGGCCAGCACCGATGAAATGCTGGGCCTGGCCAGTGCCATGGCCGACTGGATCGACCCCGAGAGCGCAAGCCAGCGGCTGCGCAGCTCGGCCCGCCAGAACCTCATGGTGCGTTATGTGGCGCTGCTGGACAGCACGGGCAGGACCATGGCGTCCTCCGACGCGTCGGGCAAGGCGCTGCAGGTGCAGTTGCCGGCGGGCTTCATGGAGTTGGTGATGGAGCAGCCGGTCTCCACCCTGCTCATCAGCGCGCCGGTCGTCAGCTTTGCCAGCTCGGAGCGCGTGATCTACGTCGCGCGCTACCTGCGCATGGCAGACAGCTCCATGGTGGTTGCGGTGGCCGAGCTGCCGGTGGCGGCGCTGAGCTCGGTGCTGGTGCAGGGCGTCAACATCAGCGGGCTGCAGGTGACGCTGGAGCGCGCGCAGGGCCAGCTGCTGCTGAGCGTGCCCACCCGCGACGAGGCCCTCGCGCCCACGCTCAGCCCCCCGCTGGCGACGGTCGCCCAAGCCAGCGACGACTGGAGCGCGCCCGTGCGCCTGAGCGGCGAGCCGGGCCTGGTCGTCTTCCGGCCCATCCTCTACCAGGACCTGCGCATATCGGCCAGCATTCCGCGCGGGGCAGCGCTGTCGGGTTGGCGCACCCAGCGCAACGCCATTGCGTTCACCGCCCTGCTGTTCGTGGTGATGATCCTGGCGGCGGGCTGGCTGGCCCTGCGCTATCTCGACCGGCTTTCGCAGGCGCGGGTGGCCATCGCGCAGTCCAAGGCCACGCTGGACCAGGCGCTCGCGTCGATGGTGAGCGGGTTTCTGGTGCTGGACCGCGAGCACCGCGTGGTGCAGTGGAACAGCCAGTTCGAGCAGATCTACCCCTGGCTGAAGGACGTCATGGCACCGGGCCTGCTGTTCCAGCGCGTGCTCGAGCAAACCTCGCACCACCATCTGCCCGACGCCACCGACGACGAACGCATGCGCTGGGTGGAGCAGCGCCTGACCCAGCTGCGCCAGCGCGAGGGCCAGCACGAGCAGGCGCTGCCCAGCGGCCGCACCATCCAGATCACCGAGCGGCCCACGCCCGAGGGCGGCATGGTGATCACCTACCACGACGTGACCGCGCTGCGCCAGGCCAGCGCCGAGATCGAGAGCCTGGCCTTCTACGACCCGCTGACGAATCTGCCCAACCGCCGCCTGCTGATGGACCGCATGCAGCAGGCCATTGCCGCCAGCGTGCGCAGCGGCCAGCACGGTGCGCTGCTGTTCCTCGACCTGGACCACTTCAAGACCCTGAACGACACCCAGGGCCACGAAGTGGGCGACATGCTGCTGCGCCAGGTGGCCCATCGCCTGAAGACCTGCGTGCGCCGCGAAGACACCGTGGCGCGCCTGGGCGGCGACGAGTTCGTGGTGATGCTGCACGAGCTGTCGGCCAACAGCGAAGAGGCTGCCGCCTACGCCCGCCGCGTGGGCGAGAAGATTTTGCGCAAGCTCAACGTGCCCTACACCCTGGGCAACATCACGCACCACAGCACACCCAGCATCGGCGCCACGCTGATGGGGGGCGCGCTGCAGCCCACGGTCGACCTGCTCAAGCAGGCCGACATCGCGATGTACCAGGTCAAGTCGCAGGGGCGCAATGCGCTGTGCTTTTTCGACCCGCAGATGCAGATCGCCATCAGCGCGCGTGCGCAGCTGGAGGGCGACCTGCAGCAGGCGCTCACGGGGCGGCAGTTCGAGCTGCATTACCAGCCGCAATTCCACCTGGACGGCCGCATCGTGGGGGCCGAGGCGCTCATCCGCTGGCGCCACCCCGAGCGGGGCCTGGTGGCGCCCGGCGCCTTCATCGGCGTGGCCGAAGAGAGCGAGCTCATCATCCCCATGGGCCACTGGGTGCTGCGCACCGCGTGCGAGCAGCTGGCCCGCTGGGCCGACGACGCGCGCTACCGCCATGTGCAGCTGTCGGTCAACGTGAGCGCCCGCCAGTTTCGCCAGCGCGACTTCGTGGCGCGTGTGGTGGAGGTGCTGCGCGAAACCGGTGCGCGGCCGCACCTCCTGAAGCTGGAGCTGACCGAATCGCTCGTGCTCGACAACGTGGACGACACCATCGCCAAGATGGGCCTGCTCAAGACCAAGGGCGTGCGGTTTTCGGTGGACGACTTCGGCACGGGCTACTCGTCGCTGGCCTACCTCACGCGGCTGCCGCTCGACCAGCTCAAGATCGACCAGTCTTTCGTGCACAACCTGGGCGTGCGCCACACCGACGACGTGATCGTGCAGACCATCATCGGCATGGCGCGCAACCTGGAGCTGGACGTGATCGCCGAGGGCGTGGAGACCGAGGCGCAGAAGGCGGTTCTGGCCGAATACGGCTGCTACCTGTTCCAGGGCTATCTGCTGGGCAGACCCACCCCGCTGGCCGGGCTGGAGGCGCTGCTGGAGGCGGCCGCTGCCTCTGCCGCCGCAGCCGTGCAGGGCTGACGCCTGGGGCCGGCGTCCACGGCTTGAAACCGTTCACCCTGGGCGTGCCGAGGCGCCGGCCAGAGCGACATTCCACACCTTCAACCCTGCCGGTTGATACTACATTTTTGATAGCTGTCAGCGCTTTATGGATAAGCGCTGGGGCCGATTTTGATTCAAATTTTTCGGCCCGTCAGCGCCGCGACGAGACCACGATCCCGCCCACGATCAGCGCAAACGCCACCGCGTGAAAGACCTGCGGCGTCTCGCCCAGAAACGCGGCCGACAGGATGGCGGCGAAGAGCGGCGTGAGGTTGACAAAAAAGCCCGCCACCGCAGGCCCCGCGCGCTGCACACCCACGCCCCAGCAGCGGTAGGCCAGCACGGCCGGCCCCACGGCGATGAACACCAGCGCCGCCACCAGCGGCCAGCCCCACTCGGCATGCGAGCGGCCGCTGGCCCATTCCACCCCCGCAAAGTTGCCCGACCAGGCCAGGCCGAACACCATCTGCGCCATCAAAAAGGCGGCCCAGTCGCTGCGGATGCCTTCGGGCTCGTGCGTGCGTGCCAGCAGCCAGCTGTAGAAGGCCCATGACACGGTGGCCAGCAGCATGAACAGATCGCCCGGCACCAGGCGAAAGGCCATCAGCTGCGCCCACTCGCCCCGGCTCAGCACCAGCAGCACGCCGCACATCGACAGCAGCGCGCCCACCACCTGGCGCCGCGTCACCGCCGCGCCAAAGAACAGCGCGCCCACCGCCAGCATCCACACCGGCATGCTCGACCCCACCAGCGTGGCGTTGATGGGCGTGGAGGTCTGCAGCGCCATGTACTGCAGCGCGTTGTAGGCGCCTATGCCCAGCAGCCCCAGCAGCGCATAGCGGCGCCAGTGCGGCCACAGAGGGCTGCTTTTGCGCAGCACCGCGTGGGCCATTGGCAGCAGGATGAAGAAGGCCAGCACCCAGCGGATGAAGTTCAGGGCGGCGGGGGAAATCAGGTCATGTACCAGCCGCCCCGTGACGGCATTGCCGGCCCACAGCAGGGGCGGCACCACCAGCAGCACCGCCGTGCCGGGTGTGAGTTTTTGAGTCATGGGCCCGCACTGTAGCGGTGCGCGCGCCGTGCTGCAGCGCGCGGCCCTGACGACCTCGGCGGGCGCCGGGCCCATGCACGCCGTTGCGGGCAAGGCCCGGCGATTCGTGGCAGGATGGCCGCCGTTGTCAGCCACCCCCCCCCACATATCCAGAGGAGATTGTTGCCATGAGCCTAGCCGTCCAGATCCGCCAGCACGGTGGTCCCGAAGAACTCCAGGTGGTCGATGTGGCCGTGGGCGAGCCCGGCCCCGGCGAAGTGCGCATCCGCCACCACGCGGTCGGCCTCAACTTCATCGACGTGTACCACCGCACGGGCCTGTACCCGCTGAACATGCCCGCCGCCATCGGCATGGAAGGCGCTGGCGTGATCGAAGCCGTGGGCGAGGGTGTGACGCACCTGAAGGCGGGCGACCGCGCCGCCTACGCCAGCAACCCGCCCGGCGCCTACTGCGAGCTGCGCGTGATGCCCGCCAAATGCGTGTGCAAGTTGCCCGACGCCATCAGCTTCGAAACCGGCGCCGCCATGATGCTCAAGGGCCTCACGGCGCAATACCTGCTCAAGAAGACACTGCCCGTGGAGGGCCTGCAGGCGGGCGACCACGTACTGTTCCATGCCGCGGCGGGCGGCGTGGGGCTGATCGCCACGCAGTGGGCCAAGGCCCTCGGCCTGCAGCTCATCGCCACCGCAGGCAGCGACGCCAAATGCCAGCTGGCCCTGGCCAACGGCGCAGCGCACGCCATCAACTACAGCACTGAAGACTTTGCGGCCCGCGTGAAGGAGATCACCGGCGGCAAGGGCGTGAAGGTGGTCTACGACTCGGTGGGCAAGGACACCTGGGACAAGTCGCTCGAATGCCTGCGCCCCTTCGGCCTGATGGCCAGCTTTGGCAACGCCTCGGGCCCCGTGCCGCCGTTCGCACCCGGCAGCCTGGGCGCCAAGGGCTCGCTCTACGTCACGCGCCAGACGCTGTTCAGCCACATCGCCACGCGCGAGGCCACGCAGGCCATGGCCGACGACCTGTTTGCCGTGGTGGCCAGCGGCCAGGTCAAGATCCACATCGAGCAGCGCTATGCCCTGCGCGACGTGCAACAGGCCCACCGCGACCTCGAAGCGCGCAAGACCACCGGCTCTACCATCCTCACCCTGCCGTGAGCGCGGCGCTGCACGCCTGGCTGCAGGCCGCACGCCTGCGCGCGCAGCAGCCCCCCGCCCAGCCCCGCCTGCCCCTGTGGGTGGCGGGGCAGGTCGTAGGCTCGGTGGCGCATGGGGTTTTGAGTCAAATAAGCCTCCAGCGCTTACTGGATAAGCGCTATCAGCTATCAAAAACAGAGCAATCCGGCGTGACCGGCTGGCACCTGGATGTGCCGCCCGAAGCCGCCACCGACGCCCTCAACACCCTGGCCGCTGCGCTGCGCGACGCCAACCTGTGCGGCCCCTGGCGCAACGAACAACTGGCCGTGTGCAACGCTGAGGGCGAGCGCGTGGCCACCGTGGAGCGCGGCGCCGTGCGCGCGCTGGGCATCACCACCGTCGCCGTGCACCTGGTGGGCCTGGCGCCCGACGGCCGCATGTGGGTGCAAAAGCGCGCCCTCACCAAGCCCAACGACCCCGGCCTGTGGGACACGCTGATGGGCGGCATGATCGCCGCCACCGATTCACTGGAACAAGCCCTGGCGCGCGAAACCTGGGAAGAGGCCGGCCTGCACGTGGCCGACCTGCACCACGTCACCCACGGCGGCCACGTGCTCTTCAGCCGCCCCAGCAGCGAGGCCGGTGGCACCGGCTACATGGTCGAACGCATCGACTGGTTCATCGCCACCGTGCCCGAGGGCCTGGCGCCATCCAACCAGGATGGCGAGGTGGACGAATTCGCGCTGCGCAGCGACAGCGAACTGCACGCCCAGGTGGCCGAAGACCGGTTCACGCTGGAGGCGGCGCTGGTGATGGCGGGGTATTGGGGGGTGTAGGGGCGAGGTGCAGATTCCATGTCGGCACGGACCGCCGCTGAGTCCACTACAGATGCCGGATAGATGACTGCAGGTGTTTTACCCTCTGGTTCCCAATCGATCAGGCTCTTGTTGTTGTGGGGGAGTCCAAATACGACCTGTTAGACCGCAGCAGCAGGGCGCTCACGCCACATGCACCTCAAACGCTCCCGACATCAAGACCTTCAGTCCAAGGCCCGGATACTCCATCAGGGTGAAAAACGGCCCGGCGAACACTCCGGCATTGAAACTGCCGCGTGCTTCAGCCCTGATCGTGCATGTCATCGTCATGGGAAGCTGCACCTCCTTCCAGGTGGATAGATCCAGCATCTTCTCGCCGGCAGGAATGGTTACCACACTCTCGTACACAAACTGAGAAGGTAATGCGGGATCCGTCGAGAGCTGCGTATCAGCGCACAGCATTTCGAATGCGTCTAAGCCGAGCTTTTCGTTAAGGGCCTGAAGCGAGCGACTCGGGCCGGAGGTTCGGAGGAATGCGACCAGCCTACCACCGTCATCTCGCTCTACGGCTCCATCACGGATAGAGTGCTGCAGTTCCGTGAGCACTGGAAGAGCGATGCTGCTCTTCTCGTACCGAATCACTCCGTTTGTGATCCGGGCAATTGATCGAAGCCCGGGAGCAATTGGCAAGCCAACGTCCAGTTCAATGTTCGGATAGTCTCGACGCATCGCGACCGGCCCGAGTAGATTCTCGATAAGTTGCCACTCGGATTCAAAGTTCTCATACGAAACGCAAAGCGTCGCATCGGCCGCTGGCCCGAATGCGGTTCGATAGACCGCCAGCTCACGTCCATTGCACAAAGCAAAATAGATTGAGCGTACTTCCGGGTGATTGGCATAGCTCCATGCCTGCTCAATCGGATCTTGGCCGAGTGGGACTTCTGGAGCCTTAGCCTCAATGACCCACCTGAGGCGACCGTCGACCTCAAGGATGTAGTCTGCCTTGCCGCGAAGCTCCGGATCTTTCTTCGCCTCCTTTCTGCCAAGAAAGATTTTCGGGTACTTCAGTGACTGCTCTCGGATGACGTCGCAATCTGTTCCCGACCGGTACCCTAAACGGCGAATCAGAGGGGCAATGACCTCCTCGCGGACATCGGTCTCATTCAGCTTCTCAAAGCGGAGTGGCTCAAACATGCGCATTGCTTTTTCTGCGGTCTAACGTTGTAGCTAACCGGCGGACAACGGCGCCGCCAGTGTTTGCAAAAACCAGCGATCAGCCCCGCCGTTGGCCGTCCGCTTGAGCGCCGGGTTGGGCTCAGTCTCTTCTGCACCAGACCCCTGCAACTCTGAAGCCCTCAGATTTCATCGTCGGGGTCCGATGGCTTTGCGACCCATGACCAAGCGCTTGCCTCCAACTCCGACCATGTCACTTGGAACTGCTCTTCCGCACGAGGGCCAATCCACTTCCCTTTCGGCAACCGACGCTTGCAGTTGACACAAACGAGCAAGCGGCGTGGATAGCGTGGATCCGACACGCCTTCCCGTTGCGACAGATCGTTTCCATCGACGTAGACGGTGTCATCTTCGTAGTCCATAAGATAAACATGACTGCAACTTGGGCACTTGAACAGCGCAAAATCTTCATCACCCGAGTTTTGTCCACCTCGCCCGAAGATGCCTGCGTAGTCGATCGCTGACTCAGGAACGTAAACGGATTTGAGAGATTGAACCTGCGTTGATAGTCTCTTTTTCATATCGATTACGGCGGAACTGACCTGGCAAATCCCAATGTCCAACTTGATGTATCCCGCAAACCTTGCGAAATAAACTGGACCGTGCGGGATATTCTGGACACGGAATCCTCCTGAAATTGGCTTGCAGCTTGAGTCGGTGGTCGATGAACTGTGCAAAAACACAGTTATAAAAATTCCGCCAAACCCGGCAGTGGAAAACGCCGCCAACTATAGCCCGGCGGTCGGATGCCACTGTCACGCGCTTCCGCCGCTCCCGTTTTTTTCTACCCCCTCCGCCCCGCCACCTCCCGCACCAGCTCCCACGCCGTCTGCGCCAGTGGCGACAGTGCGCGGTGGCGGCGGTGGGCCAGCACGATGTCGCGGTCCACGCGGGGAATCAGGGGGCGCACGGCCAGGCGGGCCAGGCCTTCGGGGGGCAGGGCCAGGGTGGGGATGACGGAGATGCCCAGGCCCGCATCGAGCATGCGGAAGATGGTGGTGGGGTGACCCACCTCGTGCGCCACGGGGCCTGTGATGCCGTGGTCGGCCAGGGCGCGGTCGATGAGGCGGCGGCTGCCGGAGTCGTGGTCCAGCAGTACCAGGGGCTCGCCCTGCAGGTCGGCCCAGCGCACCTGGCGTTTGCGGGCCAGGCGGTGGGTGGGCGGGCAGGCCAGGCAAAAGGGCTCGGTCAGAATGGTTTCGCAGTGCAGGGCCTCGCGGTCGCCGGGGTCGATCACCACGCCAAAGTCCACCTCGCCCGTCAGGATGCTGGCCAGCACGGCGCTCTGGATGCGGTCCAGCATCAGCAGCTCCAGCCCCGGGTGGGTGGCCTGGCAATGGGCGATGCAGTCGGGCATGAGGCTGGCCGACAGCGTGGGGCTGCTGGCCACGCGCACGCGGCCGCGCCGGGCGGTGGCCATGTCCTGCACGTCCAGCAGGGTGTTGTCCAGCTCTTCCAGTGCGCGCGGCAGGCGCGCGGCCAGGTGCTGGCCGGCCTCGGTCAGCGTGACTTCGCGCGTGGTGCGGTTCAGCAGCTGCAGGCCCAGCTGCGCCTCCAACTCGGTGATGCAGCGGCTCACGGCGGGCTGGGTCAGGCCCACGGCATCGCCGGTGCGGCTGAAGTTGCCGGTGGCCGCCACCGACTGGAAGACGCGCAGCTGCCGCAGGGTGACATTCATGCGGCCAAATCATAAATCCATCAGAGAAATCCATTTCTCTTTGGAATGCGGAACGGCTCCAATACCGGCACCCCCACTTTCGCCTCCGCGCACCATGGCCCGCTCCCGATTCCTTCCCGACAACTTCACCCTGGCGCTGCTGGGCACCGTGGCGCTGGCCAGCCTGCTGCCCGCCAGCGGGGCCGTGGCCCGCGCGCTGGAGGGGCTGACGGTGGCGGCCATCGCGCTGCTGTTCTTTCTGCACGGCGCCAAGTTGTCGCGCGATGCCATCGTGGCGGGGCTGTCGCACTGGCGGCTGCACCTGGTGGTGGTGGGCACCACGTTTGTGCTGTTCCCGCTGTTGGGCTGGGCGCTCAAGCCGGTGCTGCTGCCGCTGGTCACGCCGTCCATCTACACCGGGGTGCTTTACCTGTGCGTGCTGCCGGCCACGGTGCAGTCGGCCATCGCGTTCACGGCCATGGCGCGCGGCAACATGCCGGCGGCCATCTGCAGCGCGTCAGCCTCCACCCTGCTGGGCATCGTGATCACGCCGCTGCTGGTGGGCCTGCTGCTGCCCGAGGCGCAGGGCGGCGCGGCGCAGGGGGCGCAAGGCACGCTGGCCAACATCGGCCGCATCATGCTGAAGCTGCTGGTGCCCTTTGTGGCGGGGCATCTGCTGCGGTCCTTCATCGGCGGGTTTGTGCAGCGGCATGCGGCCGTGCTGCGGTCGGTGGACCAAAGCTCCATCCTGCTGGTGGTGTACACGGCCTTCAGCGCGGCCGTGGTGCAGGGCCTGTGGCAGCAGTTGCCCCTGGCGGCGCTGCTGGGGCTGGTGGCGGTGTGCGCGGTGATTCTGGCGGTGGCGCTGGCCACCACCACCTGGGCCGCGCGGCGGCTGGGGTTCTCGAAGGAGGACGAGATCACCCTCGTCTTCTGCGGGTCCAAAAAGAGCCTGGCCAGCGGCGTGCCCATGGCCAAGGTGCTGTTTGCATCGCACGCCGTGGGCGCCATCCTGCTGCCCATCATGGTGTTCCACCAGATGCAGCTGATGGTGTGCGCGGTGCTGGCGCAGCGGTATGCGCGGCGCCCCGTGTGAGTGGAATGCTATTGAATGGATAGCTGCCAGCGCTTATCCAGTAAGCGCTGGAGGCCAAAATGGCTGATAAATGCTTGATAAATGGCATGCCTCAGGCTCCTCGCCCCACCGTTCGGGCTGAGCCTGTCGAAG